>JANMYN010000571.1:0-5124 GCA_031382195.1 Betaproteobacteria bacterium | reverse complement strand
CATGAGTCCGCCTCATGCGTGCGCCCCCGGGCGGCCCAGCAGCACGAACGACCGGGATTGCAGCGGATAGGTCGCTTGCGCCCATGCCGGCAGCGAAGCGACGCCCGTCTCGTTCGCAGCCGGCGGCAGGGCTTGCGTCGCGGTGTCGAGCAACACCCGCCATCCGCCATCGCCCGCGGGTGGCAGCGTGAAGGCAATCTCGTCATGATGGGCGTTGAACAGCAGCAGGAAGTCATCGTCATGCAGCGTCTCGCCGCGTGGCCCGTGCTCGGAAATGCCGTAGCCGGATATCAGCTTCGCCAGGCAGCGCGCATTGCCGTCGTTCCAATCATCCGCGGTCATTTCGGTGGCGTCCGGTTTAAGCCAGCACACGTCCTTGACCGTACCGCCTTCCATCGGTTTGCCCTCGAAGAAGTTGCGGCGCCGAAACGACGGGTGCGCACGGCGCAGCGCGATCACGCTCTGCACGAAGGTCGTCAACGCTTCGCGCTCGGGAGTCGAAGTCCAGTCCAGCCAGCCCAGTTCGTTGTCCTGGCAGTAGACATTGTTGTTACCCTGCTGGGTGTGCCCGCGCTCGTCACCGGCGAGCAGCATCGGCAAGCCCTGCGACAGCAACAGTGTGGCAAGCAGGTTGCGCTTCTGGCGCTCGCGCAGCGCGATAATCCCGGGGTCGTCGGTCGGCCCCTCGACGCCGCAGTTCCACGACACGTTATGGCTGTGGCCGTCACGGTTGTCTTCGCCATTGGCCTCATTGTGCTTGTCGTTGTACGAAACCAGGTCGTGCAGCGTGAAGCCGTCGTGCGCCGTGATGAAGTTGACGCTGGCGTGGGGCCGCTTGCCCGACCAGCCGTAGAGGTCCCGCGACCCGGTGAGGCGCTGCGCGACTTCGCCGATCACGCCGCCGTCGCCTTTCCAGTAGCCGCGCATGCCGTCGCGGTAGCGGTCGTTCCATTCGGCCCAGCCGAGCGGGAAGTTGCCGACCTGGTAGCCGCCGTGTCCCAGGTCCCACGGTTCGGCGATCAACTTGACGCGGTTGAGAACCGGATCCTGGCGGATGGCGTCGAAGAATCCGCCCAGGTTCTCGACTTTGCCGGACTCGCGCGCCAAAGCGGAAGCGAGGTCGAAGCGGAAGCCGTCGACGTGCATTTCCTCGACCCAGTAGCGCAGCGAGTCCATGACCAGTTGCAGGGCGCGCGGATGCTCGAGGTTCACGGTGTTGCCGCAGCCGGTGAAGTCGTCGTAGTAGCGGCGGTTTTCCGCGTTGGTAATGTAGTATGAGGCGTTGTCGATGCCGCGCATCGACAGCGTCGGACCGAGATGGCTGCCCTCGCAAGTGTGGTTGTAGACCACGTCGAGGATCACCTCGATCCCCGCGGAGTGCAGCGTCTTCACCATGGTCTTGAACTCCTTGACCTTGCGCGACGCGCTGTAGCGCATCTCGGGGGCGAAGAAGCCCAGGGTGTTGTAGCCCCAGTAGTTCGACAGGCCGTTCTCAGCCAGGTGGCGATCATTGAGGAAACTGTGCACGGGTAGCAGTTCGACCGTGGTAACGTTCAGCCGCTTCAGGTAGTCAACAATCGGTGCGGAGCTGAGCGCTGCGTAGGTGCCGCGCAGTTGCGGCGGCACGTCGGGGTGGGTCATGGTGAAGCCGCGTACGTGCAGCTCGTAGATCACCATGTCCTGCCACGGTATCGACGGCCGGCGGTCGTCGCCCCAGGTGAAAGCAGGCTCAAGCACGCGGCTTTTTGGCATCAGCGGCGCGCTGTCGCGGCGGTCGAAGGACAGGTCTTCACGCTTGCTGCCGACGGTGTAGCCATACAGCGCGTCACCCCAGCGCAGTTGCCCGATCAGTTCTTTCGCGTAGGGGTCGACGAGCAGCTTGTTGGGGTTGAAGCGATGGCCCTCATCGGGCTTGTAGGGGCCGTGCACCCGATAGCCGTAAGCGAGCCCGGGCCGCGCTTGGGGCAGATAGCAATGCCATACGTTGTCGGTACGTTCGCGCAGCACGATGCGCTGGCGTTCGTGGCGCCCGTTTTCGTCGAAGAGGCATAACTCGACCTTCTCGGCATGTTGCGAGAACACTGCGAAATTGACGCCTTCGCCGTCCCAGTTCGCGCCGCGCGGATAGGAGCGGCCGGGCCAGACCGCCGTGATCAGATCGTTTGTTTTCATTGTCTGCCCAGGCAGGGCTTCTCGTTGCAGGGCACGGATCTGCGCGCAGGCACCGAAACGCACAGGGCGAACCAGGAAATTGGAGAAATGGGCGAAATCGCCGGACCGCATAGTACTCTAGCGGGGAAGCTTTTCGTCGATTGCATCGTTGATTTTTTTGTCGCCCGGCCACCAGCGCTTGACGCGCTCGGCGGCCCAGTTCCTGCCGCGGAGGCCGAACGCCAGCGTTAGCGTGGACACGATGCCGGCGACCCAGGCGCTCACTGTGTAGCGATGCGCCCGACGGCGGACAGCGCGGACTCGGCCTCCAATGCATCGTTCCAGCGGTCTCATCGGCACTTCGCGCGCCTCGGGCTGATCTTCCGCGCGCCAGCGCAGCATGACGCGCAGCACTTCGTGCCCGTCGGTGAAGCAATGGGCGGTGAACCGCACGCTTTCGCCTGCCACGCGCTTGACAGCGAAGCGGCCGCCGTCGACGGCAGGCAGCACGGCGTCAATTACGGCGCGGATGCGTCCGTCCTCGGTGAAGTCGTGTGGCAAGTTCTGGCCCGCTGCGGGGGTCTTAGGCATGGGGCACGTGTTCAAGGATGAGGGTGGAAAGCGGTGGCAAGGTCAGGCACACCGAATGCGGGCGGTCATGAGAATGCACGGGAGCCGCTTCGACGCCGCCCAGGTTGCCCCAGCCCGCGCCGCCGAATTCGATGGCGTCACTGTTGATGGCTTCGCGCCAGAAGCCGGCCGCGGGTACGCCGAGCAGATAGTTGGTGCGGGGCACCGGTGTCATGTTGCTAACGACCAGGAGCGGCGCTCCACCGACGCGCGGCTTGCGCAGGAAGGCGAAGACGCTCGCGTCGACGTCATCGGCTGCTACCCATTCGAATCCGGCGGGGGAAAAGTCCAGTTGGTAGAGCGCCGGCAAACTACGGTAAATGCGGTTGAGTTGCGCCACAAAGCGCTGGATCCCCGCATGGCCTTGCAGCGACGTTACCCACCATTCGAGTTCGCCGTCGTGGGCCCATTCGCGCCGCTGGCCGAATTCGGCACCCATGAAGAGAAGCTTCTTGCCCGGATGCCCCCACATGAAACCGAACAACGCGCGCAGATTGGCAAACTGCTGCCAGGTATCGCCGGGCATCTTGCCCAGCAGCGAGCCTTTTCCGTGCACCACTTCGTCGTGCGAAAGCGGCAGCACGAAGTTTTCGTGGAAGGCATACACCATTGAGAAGGTCAGCTTGTGATGGTGGTATTTGCGATTGATAGGCTCTTCCTTCATGTACGACAGGTCGTCATGCATCCAGCCCATGTTCCACTTCATGCCAAAGCCCAGGCCGTCCATGTCGGTCGGCCGCGAAACCCGCGGCCACGCGGTCGATTCTTCGGCGATGGTCAGCGTGTCGGGGTGATCGCGATAGACCGCGCGGTTCAGCGACTGCAGGAATTCGATGGCCTCCAGATTTTCGCGCCCGCCATGGCGATTCGGAATCCACTCGCCGTCCTTGCGTGCATAGTCGAGGTAGAGCATCGAGGCCACGGCGTCCACTCTCAGGCCGTCCAGGTGGTATTTATCCAGCCAGAACAGGCCCGACGAAGTCAGGAAGCTGCGGACTTCGTTGCGCCCGTAGTTGAAGATGCTCGAGTTCCATTCCGGATGAAAACCCTGCTGCGGATCGGCATGCTCGAAAAGGTGGGTGCCGTCGAAATAGCCAAGGCCATGCGCGTCCGTCGGAAAATGCGACGGTACCCAGTCCAGCAGCACGCCGATGCCACGCTGGTGCAGGCGGTCGACGAAGTACATGAAGTCCTGCGGCGTACCAAAGCGCGAGGTCGGCGCGAAGTAGCCGGTGGTCTGGTATCCCCACGAACCGTAGAACGGATGCTCAGTCACCGGCATCAGCTCGACGTGGGTGAACCCCATTTCGATCACGTAGTCGGCGAGCAATTTGGCGAGCTCGCGGTAGCCGAGAAATGCGCCGTCTTTGCGGCGCCACGATCCGGCGTGCATTTCGTAGATCGACATCGGCGCGTCGAGGGCGTTTTTTGCCGCGCGCGAGCTCATCCACTGCTCGTCGCTCCATTCGTACTCGAGCGACCATGCACGCGACGCGGTCGCCGGCGGGCACTCCGAGAAGAACGCGAACGGATCGGCCTTTTCGCTGACATGGCCGCCGACGTTTGACTCGATGCGGAACTTGTAAGATTGGCCGTGCCGAACGCCCGGCACGGAGCCTTCCCAGATTCCGGAGCCGTCCGGCCGCGGCGCAAACCGGTCCACCCGCGAATCCCAGCCGTTGCAGTCGCAGATCAGGGAAACCGCGTGCGCGTTCGGTGCCCACACGGCAAAATGCGCGCCCTGGCCGTTAGCTTCGAGGTGGCACCCAAGCTGCTCGTAGAGCCGACCGTGGGTGCCCTCGCCAAAAAGATAAATGTCTTGATTTGTCATCTTGAAAAGCCTGTTTTTTTGTTTCGTGGGCGAACGGCCGGCAACTTAAAGAGGCACCGGGCGCCGGCGCCCCTGCGCTTCGAAGTACGGCATCATCGAAAAAATGCGCGTGCTCGATTGAATCTCGAATAGCGTGTGCAGCGTTTAACAAGGACTTCGAACGGAAAGCAGGCGCAGAATACTTATGCTTGGTTGCGTTGCCGGAAGATCCGCTCCGGATCAAATATCTGGAGCGCATATTCTTAGACTCTGTCGAGAGACGCGTGCGCGCACAAAAAGTTCCCGCGGCGCGTTTTGTGGCATAGCGCAGTTGGTGCATGCGCTGGCCAGGAATTTAAAACAACGGCATTGTAACACTGCATTCATCGACATGGAAGCGCCGGCATGGAAGCGCCAGTGGTTTATTTGGGATCGAATGCTTTCACAGTCTGGCTCTCCGGATATTGCGACCGCGTCGCGCTCGACCTGCCTGCATGAAACGAGACCTGATGCAGACGGAGTCCCGGTTGGCA
>JANMYN010000536.1:0-3285 GCA_031382195.1 Betaproteobacteria bacterium | reverse complement strand
CTTCGGTCGCCGAATAGCCTTCGTTGAAAACCAGATAGATGGCCGCGAGCACGGCGGCAAGCCGGTCGGGAAGTTCCTCGCGCGAGGGCACGACATACGGAATGCGCGCTTCGGAAATCTTTTTTTTGGCGCGCACGAGGCGTTGTGCCGTCGTTGCCTCGGGCTCGAGAAATGCACGCGCGATCTCGCGCGTGGAAAGTCCGCATAGGGTGCGCAACGCCAGGGCCATTTGCGCAGGCTCGGCAAGCGCCGGATGGCAGCAGGTAAAAATCAACCGCAGACGGTCGTCGGGCAGCCCGCCCGCATCCAGGGGTTCCCGCTCTTCGGCGGCGAGCTGCTCGAGAATGAGGTCGCCCTCATCTACATTTCGCCGCGAGCGCCGCAGTCGGTCGATCGCGCAGCGCTTCGCCACAGTCGTGAGCCAGGCTGCGGGATTCTCCGGAATGCCCGCCGAGGGCCAGGCAGCAAGCGCGCGCTCGTAAGCGTCCTGCAGGCAATCTTCGGCAAGGTCGAAGTTGCCGCCCAGGCGTCTGATGAGGCCCGCGAGAATACGCGGGCCCTCGCGGCGCACGAGCTCGTCGACGATGCGGCCGAGCACGCGAGGCTACTTATTCATGGGTGCGAGTGGCCTCACCTCGACCGATCCCGTTTTCGCGCCGGGACATTTGCCCGCCCACTTCACCGCGGCATCGAGATTGGGGACATCGAGAAGGTAATAGCCGCCGAGCTGCTCTTTGGTCTCCGCAAAGGGCCCGTCGGTGCTCAGCACCTTGCCGCCGCGCAGGCGCACGGTGGTCGCGGTTGCTGCGGGCTTGAGCTCCGAGCCGGCGCGCATCACGCCGGCTTTCATGAGTTCTTGCGTGTACACGCCGTATTCCGCATACATGGCCTTGAGCTGAGCCTGGCTTGCGCTGGACAAGGCACTTTCGTCGCCGTAGATGAGGATCATGTATTCCATTGCCGTTCTCCTTCGATGATGGCCCCGGATCGGAGCATCCCTACGACGAACGGCCGCGCCCGGAATCGACAGTCCGCGCCAATTTTTTTGCGAGAGCGATGTCTTGAACCCGGTTTATCCGCTGTCGGCGGCCACAAAGGCAAGAAGAGGAAAGATCAAAGAGGAAAGAGGAAAGAAAGTTCAAGAACTCGAAGCTTCCGAAGGTTTTCCTTTTACCTTTCCTCTTTCCTCTCTTACCTTTCCTCTCAGGAGAGCAGTGCTCTGCACGCATTGACGATTCCGTCGGCGCTCATGCCGTACTTAGCCCGCAACGGGCCCGTGGGCCCGACCATCGCAAAGACGTCGGGCATGCCAACCATGCGCATGCGCGTCGGATGTTCGACGCTCAGCAGTTCGGCGACCGCACCTCCCAATCCACCCGCCAAGTGATGCTCTTCGGCCGTCACAATGCCGCGGGTCTCGACCGCTGCAGCAAGAATGGCGTCGCGATCAAGCGGTTTGATCGTGTGCATGTTCAGCACGCGAACGCCGATACCGTCCTTTTTCAACTGGTCCGACGCCCGTACCGCCATCTCGACCAGCGCGCCACAAGCGATTACGGCCACATCCTTGCCCGGACGCAGTTGCGCCGCTTTGCCCAATCGAAACGCTGCTTCGGGGTCGCCGACCGGCGGTTCTTCCATGCGGCCGCCGAGCCGAAGATAGACGGGGCCGTCGATATCGAGCGTCGCCAGCGCGGCCTTGTAAGCTTCGTTCACATCGGCGGGGACGATCACCGTCATGTTCGGCAGGCTGCGCATAAGCGCGAGATCTTCCAGCGCATGATGCGTGCCGCCGGCGACGCCCAGCGAAATACCGCTCGCCGCCGCGCCGATCACCACGCGCTGGTTGGCATAGGCCACATCGTTGCGCACCTGCTCCATGCTACGCGCGGTGATGAACGGCGCGTAGGCGCACACATACGGGCGCAGGCCCGTGGTCGCGAGGCCGGATGCGGCACCGATCGCATTCTGCTCGGCGATGCCCAGTTCGATAAAGCGGTCGCGAAAGCGTTCGATGTAGGCGCGGATGCCGAGCAGATCCTGCGTATCGGCCGACACGACCACCGCGCGCGGCTCGCGCGCGCCGATCTCGAGCAAGGCTTGGCCGAAGGCGAGGCGCGTCTGGTTGGCCGATTTACTGCGCCATTCGGCGGCGACAATCGCGGGCGCGTTCATGGCATTCCCAGTTCAGCAAGCGCCTTCGCATAGATTTCGTCGTTCACCGAATTGCTGTGCCAGAGGTAAGTGTTCTCCGCGAAACTCACACCCTTGCCCTTGACGGTATGTGCTACGAGCGCGCTCGGGCGATCGGGGTTGAGCGGCAGCGCGTCGAGTGTGTCGACCACATCGTGCATGTTGTGACCGTCGATCTCGCGCACTTCCCAGCCGAAAGCACGCCATTTGTCGGCAAGGGGATCGACGCCGATTACTTCGTCCACGCGGCCGCTCTGGCAGATCTTGTTGTGGTCGATAATGGCCGTGAGATTCGAAAGTTTGTAGTGCGCGGCCGCCATCGCCGCTTCCCAGTTCGAGCCTTCGTGCAATTCGCCGTCGCCGATCATGACGAAGGTGTGGAAGGCCATCTTCTGGATGCGAGCACCGAGCGCCATGCCCAGCGCCACCGGCAGCCCGTGCCCGAGCGCGCCGGTGCACATTTCGACGCCGGCGACCTTGATGTCGGGATGCATGCCGAACGGGGATTCGAAAGCATAGAACTTGTCCAGGACCGCGTCGTCGATGAAACCCGCCTGCGCCAGCACCGCACCGAGCGCGGCGTTGGCATGTCCCTTGGAAAGCACGAAGCGGTCGCGATCCGGCCATTCCGGCTCGTTCGGGCGTATGCGCATGCGATGGAAGTAAAGCGCAGCGAGGATATCGGCCGCGGAAGACGAGCCACCGACGTGGCCGCCACCCCCGGCGCGAACGGCGCGCCAGATATTACGGCGTACTTGGCGCGCTTCGCCTTGCAAACGCTCGATAAGTTTGTCTTTGGTGCTCTGCATGGCTGTCATTACGCGCAGCGCGGCTCGGCGCCGCGTCTCCCCATGGTCATTTTAGTCACTGGATGGTAGCCGAAAATGCGCTGCCTGATGGGCGGCTGGCAACAGGCCGGGACCCGACCCTGAAATCCATCACGAGTCACTGGTCGCCAGCCGCGGCAGCCTCGCCCATACGCGAAATGCGCACGTTCGACAGCGCCAGTCGATCGGCGAGTGTTCGCAGAATCGCCCTGACGAAGCGCCGCTGACAGCGCTCGCTGAGGGTATCGAGTTTCTCGCGCGGAAA
>JANMYN010000517.1:0-6486 GCA_031382195.1 Betaproteobacteria bacterium | reverse complement strand
GTTCAGGCGGGTTGCCGCTGGCAGTCCAGCTCGTCGGACGTTTCGGCGACGAGGCGACACTGATCCGCCTCGGCGCCCAACTCGAAGCGGCGCGCCCCTGGTTCGGCCGCAAGCCCGCGCTCGCGGCGTGAGCGTCGTGTGCCCGGCGCAGGCGGCGCCGATGCCGGATAGGTTCGCGACAGAGTTGCCCGCGCGCGGTATGTTGCTCGAAGCGGTTCTCATGCAATGACCTGGCTGGGAGGAATTCATGGCAGATGTGGAAGACGCTTCAAAACCTGATCTGAAAAACGGCGTTTCGCTCGACGGACTTGCGGATGGCGGGATGATTGTCGGGCGCGTCGATGACGAAGACGTGATCCTGGCGCGGCGAGGTGACGAACTCTTCGCGGTGGGAGCGCACTGCACGCATTACCACGCGCCGCTGGCGGACGGTATTGTCGCCGGCGACACGCTGCGTTGTCCGTGGCATCACGCCTGCTTCAGCCTGCGCACCGGCGAGGCGCTGCGTGCACCGGCACTGGATCCGATTGCCTGCTGGCTAGTCGAGCGGGTGGGCAATACCGCCTTCGTCCGGGAGAAGATCCCCGGGCCGGGCACGGCAAAGGCGCGTTCGGGAAGCGCGCCAGATCCGGTCGTTATTGTCGGGGGTGGGGCCGCCGGATTGGCCGCCGCGGACATGCTTCGCCGCGAAGGCTACGAGGGGAGCATGACCCTGATCAGCGCGGACGACTCGCCGCCTTGCGACCGGCCGAATCTGTCCAAGGACTACCTCGCCGGCACGGCGCAAGAGGATTGGATTCCACTGCGACCGCCCGGGTATTACACCGAGCGGCGCATCGGCCTCGTGCTCAATTCGCGCGTGTCATCGCTCGATGTGAAACGCAAACGCGTTCAGCTCGAAAACGGCAAGACGTACGGATTCGGGGCATTGCTGATCGCGACCGGCGCCGACCCGGTGCGATTGCCGATCCCCGGCGCGACGGATTCCCAGGTCCATTATCTGCGCACGTTCGCGGATGCCCGGGCGATCGTCGCCAGGGCCGCACCCGCGAAGCGTGTGGTCGTCGTCGGCGCGAGTTTCATCGGTCTCGAAGTCGCCGCCTCGCTGCGCGCACGCGGGATCGAAGTGCATGTGGTCGCGCCCGACAAGACGCCCCTGGAGCGCGTCATGGGACCGGAAGTCGGCGGCTTTATCCGCAAGTTGCACGAGGCTCACGGGGTTGTCTTTCATCTCGGACAGACCGTCAGCCGCATGGACGGACGCCGGGCAACGTTGAGCGACGCGACCGTGCTCGATGCGGATTTCATCGTCCTCGGCGTGGGCGTGCGGCCCGCGATCGCGCTGGGCGAGCAAGCCGGCCTGGCCATCGACCGGGGCATTGCGGTCAACGAATATCTCGAAACCAGCGCGCCGGGCGTATTCGCCGCCGGCGACATCGCACGCTGGCCCGATCCGCATTCCGGCGATCGCATCCGCGTCGAGCATTGGGTGGTGGCCGAACGCCAGGGCCAGGTGGCGGCAAAGAACATCCTCGGCCGGCGCGTGCGATTCGATGCGGTGCCGTTTTTCTGGAGCCAGCACTACGACCTCGCCATTAACTATGTCGGCCACGCGGAAAACTGGGATGCGGTCGAGATCGATGGTTCGCTCGACGCAAGCGATTGTGCCGTGACTTACAAGCGCGGCAGTCGCACGCTTGCCGTGGCGACGATCTACCGCGACCTGCAGAGCCTGCAGGCTGAACTGGCGATGGAGCAGAAGGCATCGGAAAATCAAGGCGGCCAAGGCGGGTATAAATGAGCCGCAGAAAAACGAAAGGCCACGGATGGCTATGACCACGGTCACGGACAAGGCATGGCCGGCACTGCCGCTCGATGCATGGCGAGATACGTACGCGACGCTGCATATGTGGCTCTGCAGGATTCCCGTTTTCTTGCGATGCGGGCAGCTCGCCGCACGTCGTCTCCGTATCTGCATAACTCGGGATTTCGACGCGGGCCAGGCGTGCCGCGCAGCCTTTCGCCGAATCGCTTGCGGATTGCACTTGGCGGGCGAACGGGAACATGTTCCGGCAGCACATCTGACAATCGTATGCTGCACCGGAAAGTAAAGAAGAAGTTCGGCAAAGAAAAAGGGGCAATTCAAGCACCTACATACAGCGGCACAGGCATTGCCCCGATTGCCATTAGCTCCCCGCCGATCACTTTGTGGTTGACGCCGACAACGCGGCAAGGAACGCCTGGTCTTCAAAAAGCTGTTTCATGCCGTTCTCGAGTGCTCGATTCAGCGCGAGCCTCGCATTCTCACCTGACATAAGTTGGATATTCGGTTCGGCCCCTTGGGCGACAATCTGACGTGTGTAAATCTGATCGCCTTTTCTTGTTTTGACTGCGACGGACATATTCAGATCTGCGACCGCATCACCCGCGAAGAATCCCGTTTTGTGGTCGTTCCAGAAACGCGTTACGTCCGCCCCAATCTTGACCGTTGCATCGGTGCCAAGTTTGAAACCTCTCGCCTGCAGTTCCTTCTCGATGGCGCCGCGAATGGTAACGGCCACGTCCTCGGTGGCAATGATGGGCGCCATTTCCATGCCGAAGCCGTTCTTCTTGCTGCTGACCTTGCTTTTGTCTGGCCGAACATCGTTTACCTGGACGTCCACCGTCACATCGCCCGCGCCGGTTATCTTCGCAACGCCCTGCTGGGCGTTGTATTCAAGCGTAATGCGATCGGTCGTAAGAGCACACCCGGACAGACTTGCCGCGACCAGGCAGGCCATGATCAGAAACTTTCCATTCATGACTTTTCCCTCCCTTTTCCAAGAATAATGACGTCAATGCATCACTGCACAGACCATGTTCGGACTGAATGCAACTGGCATGTCATCCCGATTCCGAGTGTACCCGATGATGCAGGAGTTGGTCAGGGACGACCGCTGCGGCAATGGCAAGTCGCTGGGCAGAGCCCTCGCATTCGCAACACGTCCCGCTTCGGCCACGCAAGATCGACAATTGCGACGTGCCTGCCGACGCACAGCCTGCTCCTGAATTATCTGTGCCCTTTTGCGCTACGGGTTGGCACCCCGAACTCGCGATGACACACTTCGGCTAACCGGGCGACACCGTCGCGAATCACTTGCTCCGGAGGGTGCGCAAAGCAAAGCCGTAGCCGCCTCTGTCCCGCATCGGCATCGGTCATCCACTCGGCGCCGGGATTGATCGCCACACCCGACTGCAGCGCCACTTGCGCCAGGCGGGTGGTGTCGACGCCGTCGGGCAGTTTCACCCAGAGGAAAATGCCGCCGGCCGGATCGTCGAACTCGGCTGCCGGACCGAACTGTTCGCGGAGCGCCTCGATCATCACATCGAGCTTGCGGCGCAGGGTTTTGCGCAGGGCGCTCACGTGAGACACGAAATGGTCCCGGCAGTATTCAGCGAGAATCATCTGCTCGATGGCGCCCGATCCGCCGTCGCTCTTGATGCCGAGTATACGGCTCATCAGCGGCCAGCCAACGACGAGATAACCGATACGGAGCGCTGGGGCGATCGACTTCGAGAACGAACCGATGTGGATGACGCGCTCGTCGCCCGCCATCCCGCGCAGCGCCCGCGGACGCGTGCCTTCCCAAACCAGATCCGAATAACACTCGTCTTCGAAAATCGGCACGCCGTAGGCAACGGAGAGTTTCAGTATTTCGGCACGCCGTGCCTCGCTCATCACGGTGGCGGTCGGGTTTTGCACGGTTGGGATTGTGTAGATGTACTTCGGCCTGATGCCGCGGCGCCTGAGTTCCTCGAGCGCGGTCTTCAGCGCGGTGTCATTCAGCCCGTCGTGATCAACGGCGACGCCGACGATGTTCACGCCCAGCCGCTGCAGCCGGGTAATGGCGCCGCCATAGGTCATCTGTTCGACGATGACCGTGTCGCCCGGGGAGAGCAGCACCTGATTGACGAGGTCGAGGCCCTGCAACGAGCCCGATGTGATCAGGACCTCGTCGGGCGAGCAGGCGATGCCCGCGTCGCTGGCGAGCTTGCGCGCGATGAATTCACGCAACGGGCGATAACCGAGCGGGCCGCTCTGCAGTCCATAGGTGGACAGGGTGCTGCCTTCGCGCTTGAGCACCGCGGTCGCGGCCGCGATCAGGTCCTCGACCGGAACGCTGCCCGCGTCATTGTGACCGCCGACGAAGTTGAATCGCGGAAAGCCCGTCCATCTGGCGGCGGCGGGCGGCAGGTCGCGGCGCAACAGTTCCGCGTAGTCAAATAATTCGGCAGCCATCGGTTTCCTCTGTGTGTCCGGGTGGCACGTAGCGGACAGTCCGCGCGCGGGATTGAAATCCTTTCCAAAAACCGGCGCATATCGTACCCTGAATCGCCTCCGCCTCTTCCATCCCCCATCGCGCCGACTCGCCGAACCATCATGAGCCGAAGCATTCTCGACTCCGATGGTATTCGTGAAGGACGTGCTGGTGGGCGGAGCCAGCGAACTGCGGCGGCTGATGGACAGCGGAGAATTCTCGCGCATGCTGGCGGGCTAGCGGGCCAGGCCTTGCAGGCCTTAGAAGTGAGGCGGCGTTTCCTCGCGCGTTACGGACTGCGCCGGGAGAGCGGTCCGCAGGTGCTCGTGCAGGGCGCGTAGTTCCTGCTGGAGTTGGTCGATCTGCCGCTGCTGACGGAAGACGGTGCGATTCAACGCGTCGAGCAATTCTTCGGAAAAACTCAGCTTGGTTTCAATTTCCGCGAGGCGCGATTCCATGGGGGCTCCTGATACCGGTTCACTTCGCCGTGACGACAATTTTGACGCCCCGGCACTCCACGCTCTGCCCGGCGCGAATCTTTGCGCCCTTGCGGCTTTCCGGTTTTCCGTCCACCGTTACTCCGCCTTGCGCGACGATGTGCTTGCCCTGTCCACCGCTGCCGGCAATGCCCGCGAGCTTGAGCAGATCGCACAGCCGCACATACTCCTCTTTCAACTGAATCTGGATGGTTTGCACAGGAATTTCGGATGCGATCTGTTCGACTCTAGCCCATTTGCGCTGAAACGCGAAGCAGGACCCGGGTTCGGGCAGGCCAATTGAGCATCGCACGGCAGGGCGGGCGGGACTTACAATAGGGGGATCCAGCGCGGCTCCGGCTGTCCAACGTTTCGAATAGTGATTGATGCAAACCCTGAGTTTCGATAATACCTTCGTGCGCGAGCTGCCCGCAGACCCGGCGACCGGGACGCAACGGCGGCAAGTGCATGGCGCGTTGTATTCGCGCGTGACGCCCACTCCGGTCGTGGCGCCGCGGCTGATCGCCTATTCGCGCGAGGTCGCCGAAATGTTGGGAATCGATCAGGCCCATATCGAATCGCCGGCCTTTGCACAGGTATTGGCCGGCAACAGATTGCTCGACGGCATGCAGCCGTATGCCGCGAATTATGGCGGTCATCAGTTCGGCAACTGGGCCGGGCAGCTTGGTGACGGGCGCGCCATCACGCTGGGCGAAACGGTCAATGCGAAAGGCGAACGCTGGGAGCTGCAGTTGAAGGGTGCAGGCCCCACACCCTATTCGCGCACGGCCGACGGCCGCGCCGTATTGCGCTCCTCGGTTCGCGAATTTCTGTGCAGCGAGGCCATGCATCACCTCGGCGTGCCGACAACGCGTGCGCTGAGTCTGGTAGCCACCGGCGAGCCGGTCGTGCGCGATATGTTCTACGACGGTCATCCCCGGTCGGAACCTGGCGCGATAGTGTGCCGGGTGGCGCCGTCATTCGTGCGCTTCGGCAACTTCGAACTGCCGACCTCGCGGGACGATCTCGCTCTGCTGCGCAGGCTGATCGATTTTACGATCCGTCGCGATTTCCCGGAATTGATTTCCGAATACGGCGAGGATGACGAACAATTACGCTCCGCATGGTTCACGCAGGTCTGCGAGCGCACCGCGCGCATGGTGGCGCACTGGATGCGGGTGGGTTTCGTGCACGGCGTGATGAACACCGACAACATGTCGATCCTCGGCCTGACCATCGATTACGGCCCGTATGGCTGGATCGACAACTTCGATTTCGACTGGACGCCGAACACGACGGATGCGCAAGGGCGCCGCTACCGATTCGGCCAGCAGGCGCAGATCGCGTACTGGAATCTGGGCCAGCTCGCCAACGCGCTGGCGCCGGCCTTTGCCGGCGTCGATCCGCTGCACGCGGGCCTGCAGCGGTTTGTGGACGTTTTTACTGCTGCAGATCGCGGCAATATTGCGGCGAAGCTGGGCCTGGCCGAGTGCCTGGATGAAGACGAGGAACTCATGCAGTCGCTGCAGGTGTTGCTGCAGGAGGCCGAGGTCGACATGACCTTGTTCTTCCGCGCGCTCAGCGACGTCGATCTCGATCTCGATGCGCCTGATCTTGCGCCGTTCAGCGAGGCGTTCTACGACGAGGTGAAACAGCATCGGGCCGGGCCGGCATTCGACGACTGGCTGCGGCGCTACGCCGCGCGTGCCCGG
>JANMYN010000484.1:0-1548 GCA_031382195.1 Betaproteobacteria bacterium | reverse complement strand
AACAGGATCATGACGATGCGCCGGTGCTTCATCGACCAGCGCAGTGTGACGTCGTAGAGGTCGCGCACGGCGTCGAAGACGCGCTCGCTCATGCGGTAGAGCGTGCCGTGGCTCTGCTGCGAGTGAGGCCTGAGGTAGCGGCTGCAGAGCATCGGCGTGAGCGACAGCGACACGAACCCGGACACCAGCACGGCGGCCATGATGGTGATCGCAAACTCGTGCAGCAGCCGGCCCAGCACCCCGCCCATGAACAGCACCGGAATGAACACGGCGGCGAGCGAGAGCGTCATCGACACGATGGTGAAGCCGACCTCTCGCGCCCCGTCCAGCGTGGCCTGCATCGGGGTCTTGCCCATTTCCAGGTGGCGGCTGATGTTCTCCAGCATCACGATGGCGTCGTCCACCACGAAGCCCACGCATAGCGTGAGCGCCATCAGCGAAAGGTTGTCCAGACTGAAGCGGAACAGGTACATCACCGAGAACGTGCCAGCGATCGAGAGCGGCAGGGCGAGGCTCGGGATGAGCGTGGCCGAGAGATTGCGCAGGAACAGAAAGATCACCAGCACCACCAGCGCGAGCGCGAGCAGCAGCGAGAATTGCACGTCTTCCACCGAGGCGCGCACCGACTCCGAGCGGTCGTACATGATTTCGATGGACAGCCCCGCGGGGGCCTGCGCGCGGAAGGTCGGCAGCAGCCGCTTGATCGAATCGACGATCTCGATGGTGTTGGTGCCGGGCTGGCGCTGGATCGAAAGCAGAATACCGCGAGTGTCGTTGAACCAGGCGGCGAGCTTGTCGTTCTGCACGCTGTCGATGACGCGACCGATCTCGGCAAGGCGCACCGGCGCGCCGTTGCGGTACGCCACCACCATCGGCCGGAAGGCATTCGCGTTGGGAAGCTGGCCGTTGGAATCCACGGTCCAGGCGCGCTGTGCCCCGTAAAGGATGCCGGTGGGCAGATTGGTGTTCTGCCGGCCGATCGCGTCCGCCACTTCGTCGATGCCGATGCCCCGCGAGGCGAGCGCGCGCGGATCGACCTGCACCCGCACCGCGAACTTCTGCGAGCCGATGACCTGCACTTGCGCAACGCCACTGATGGTCGAGATGCGCTGGGCAAGCAGCGTCTGGGCGTACTCGTCCACCGTGGACATCGGCAGCGTGGAGGACGTCAGGAAGATATAGAAGATCGGCGCGTCGGCGGGATTGACCTTCTGGAACGCCGGCGGCGTGCTCATTTGCGCGGGAAGCTGCTTCTGCGCCCGGGTGATCGCTGCCTGCACGTCCTGCGCGGCGGCGTCGATGTTCCGGTCGAGCGAGAACTGCAGCGTGATCCGGGTCACGCCCTGGGCGTTGTTAGAGTCCATGGAGTCCAACCCTGCGATCGAAGAGAACTCCTTCTCCAACGGTGTGGCCACCGCAGCGGCCATGGTGTCGGGACTCGCGCCGGGCAGGGCGGCGGTGACTGAGATGGTGGGGAAGTCGACGTTGGGAAGGTCGGACACCGGCAGCAGCCGGTAGCTGAAGATGCCGAAAATCAGGATGCCGATC
>JANMYN010000472.1:0-5795 GCA_031382195.1 Betaproteobacteria bacterium | reverse complement strand
GCGCCGTGATCGAAACCGCGCGCCGGGTCGAGGCTTGCGGCGATGCCCGCGCTTTGCAGCAGATCATGCACCTGTTCAGCGAGTTGCGGTGCGCCGGGCGCCGGGTACTGGACCTGATAGGTGTTGGCAGGGAAGCCGCTGTAGTCGTAGAGCATCGGCGGATGGGGATGGCTCATGACGGTGAAGTCCTGTTCCTCCCAGTGCGCCGATATCATCAGCACCGCCTTGGGCCTCGCACCGACAAGCTGCGGCAGTTGTTGCAGGGCTGCCTCGAGCTTGCGGTGGGTTTCGCGCATGCGGCCCTCCACCCACGGCCATGGACCGCCGCCGTGCGAGATAAAAAGAACAGGAAGGGTGGGTGCCGTCATGGTGAGTCCTTGCGAGCGATTGAGGCGAAAGTGTAGCCCAAGCTGGCGCGGGCCGATTCAGTAACAAATTCGCGCGCGAAAAGGGTGGGATCAATCTCGCTTCGGCACTGCCGTCACTGCGGTGCCGTAGCACAGCACTTCCATCAGGCCGGCCGTGACTTTGGTCGCGTCGTAGTGCACGCCGACGATGGCGTTCGCGCCGACTTGCCGCGCGTGGTCGCACATCAGTTCATAAGCTTCGGTGCGTGCCTGTTCGCACAGGCTGGTGCAGATCGTGATGAGCCTTCGACCTGCGAATGCAATCTGCGATTGATACAGCGCATTCCGCAGCTAAACCGGCTTGTTGTTCCTGGCCTCGAGAAATTTGCGCATCGCCGCCTGCGGCTCGCCGCTGGCGTAGGCTTCCTTTTGCGCCACCTTGGCTTCTTCCAGTGCCGCCTCGAAGCCGGGTTGGGTGAGCTTGCGGAAGCGTTGCTTGGTCAAGCGCATGGCCGTCGGCGCGAGTTTCGCCATGTCGGCGGCGAGTGCCAGCGCTTTTCCCATGACCTCTGCCTTCGGCACGAGGTGGTTGAGGATGCCGATTTGGTGGGCGCTCTGGCCGGATATCAGTTCGCCGGTGAGCGACAGTTCGATGTTCTTCGACAGGCCCAGGTGCATGGTCATCAGGTAAGAGCCGACGATGCTGGCCAGGCCGGCCTTGATTTCCGGCTGGCCCATTTTCATTTCCGGAAAACCGACACGCAGGTCGGCGCACAGGCCGATCTGGAAGCCGGCGCCGGCGGCGGTGCCGTTGAACGCGATGATGCAGGGCTTGTCGAGATCGCGCACGGCGGCATACATCGCGTGCTGGCGCGAGAGCCAGGCATCGACGTCGCCGACGCCGTACTTCGACGTCTCGTCGAGGTCCTGCCCCGAACAGAAGGCCCGCTCGCCGCCGCCGGTGATGACGATCGCGCGCACCGCCTCGTCCTTGTTCAGTTCGGCGAGCAAAGTAATCAGGGTCTCGCGCATGGCGACATTAATGGCGTTCAACACCTCCGGCCGGTTGAGAATGACAACCGCGACCGCTTCATGGCGCTCGAGCCTGACGCTGTTAGCCATGCGGACCCCGCCCGCACTCAGACATAGGCGGGGCCTTCGATGACCGGATGCGCCTGCAGGAAACTTTCGTCGAGTTCCACGCCGATGCCATGCCCTTCCAGCGGCAGGACGTTGCCGTCGGCGTCAACCTTGTAAGGCGTCGACACCAGGTTGTCGCGGAACAGGTTGTCTTTTGACACGTCGGCCTCGAAGTAGCCGCCATTTTCGATTGCCGCCAGAAAATGGATGGTCGCGGCCATGTTGAGCCCGGTCATCGACGTGTGCGGATGAATCGGCAACTTCCAGCTCGACGCGAGCGCCGCAATGCGCAGTGCTTCGGTAATGCCGCCGGATTTGGAGAGATCCGGCTGCAGTATCGTAATCGCCCCATCTTCGATCACCCGGTTGAACTCGAAGCGCGTGTAGTGATTTTCCCCTGCCGCCAGAGGCGTGCGGCCCAGACGCGCGGCTTCCCGGTACGACAGGTAATCGTGCGCAGGAAACGGCTCCTCGAGCCAGCCGACATTCATGCCATCGAGGGCGGGCATCGCCGCACGCACATCGCCGACCGTGTAACCGGTATTGGCGTCGGTCAGGATGACCAGTTCGTCACCGAAGGTTTTCCGGATCATGGCGATGCGCTCGATGTCGCGAGACACCGAATCGCCGATGCGCAACTTGACGGCCTTGTACCCGGCTTGCACATGCGGCCGCGCTTCTTCCGCGAGGGATTTTGGATCCTGGTAGCCGAGCGATACGCCGCCCGCATAAGCGGGAATCGGCCTCGAGCGCCCACCCAACAGCTTGTACAGCGGCAGCTTGAGCGCCTTGCCGCGAATGTCCCACAGTGCCATGTCGATGCCGGAAAGCGCGAGACAGGCACCGGCGCCCATGCCGTGGCTGGCAAGCTGCTTGTCGTAGACCTTCTTCCATACGCCGATAATGTCGTTTGCGTCCTGTCCGACGACAAGTTGTTTCATCGTGGTATTCACCAGGTGCGCGACAGCACCGGGGCAGCGGCCGTGATGTGCCTCACCCCATCCGGTAACGCCGTCTGCCGTGGTGACCTTGACGATGACGGCGTCGCGCTTGACGGCGCGACCGATGCCGAGCGTGACGCTGTTTTTCGGATCGACCGGAAAAGAAGTCGGATATGCCCGCACGTCGGTAATGCGCAGTTCGGCCATGAGTCGTGACTCCGGAATGGAATTATATTTGCAGCAGATCGACTGCGACGACGCGATACGCCGGCCGATAGGCGTTTCGAAACGCTTCCGAGTGATGAATCGCCGGATAGCCGTCACGCGCAATCTTGCCAAAATAGGCGAGCACGTCTTCGCGCGCAAACGGTATACCGCCGGCAGCCGCGAGATCGCCGAGGCAGCCGCAGAATTTGGCCAGCTTGTCGGGCGATGCCGGATAACTGTTCGCGGTTTCGACGAAAGCGCGATGCAGTGCATCGGGATCGCCGCCCTTCGCGAGATAGGGACGCAGGTGGACGCGGCCGAGCCGGCCGTCGGGCGATATGACATCTTGTAATAATTCCGCGGGGGCGTCGCCCAGCACGGCCATTTCTTCATCCAGCCGCTTGCGCGCCGCAGCAGGATTTTCCACTGCATGGCCCGGACCCAGCGCCGCCTGATGCAGCAGTTTGTAAATGTCATCAAGTTGCATTGCGGGATAGCGCTTGAGATGTGCGGACAGCAGCTGGTTGACGAATTTCATGAGCGCTCCTGATGATACGAGCATCTTAATCCAGGCAGAGTGACATTTGGCGTGTCTCAAATCGAGACGGGTTGCCAATCGCATCCGGTAAGACTAAGGTTTGCACGTCATTTCTTGACGCCGGGAAACTGGGACCACCTTCCCGGTGGTCGCGCCCGAGAACATTGCGGGGTGGCCGAACACCATCATCTCCCCGAAAACGCTCGAAACGAGGGGCTCAGATGAAAAATTCAACTACTAGGAGGAAAAATCAACATGGAACGTCAACAGGAGATCGAGTTTATCGACCTGTCCAAACCGGTCGAAAAGAAAGTCGATGAGAATACGCGTCGAAATTTTCTGACCAAGGTTGCGGGAGTCGCGGCAATCACGTCGATGGCACCGCAGGCATTCGCCCGCAATTTCATCGACAAGTATGACGCGGACGGTCCGATCGCACGTTATCCAAACCCGGACATCGTCGGACTGGACAAGCGCTTCAAGTACAAACTCGGCAACACGCCTATCGTGCGCCTGTATCGCGGCACGATGTGGGCCGAAGGCCCGGCGTGGAGCCCTGTAGGCCGTTATCTGACCTGGAGCGACATTCCCAACAACGAACAACTGCGTTGGATCGAGGAAGACGGCCACGTCTCGCGTCAGTTCCGCTATCCCTCCAATAATTCCAACGGCAACATTTTCGACTATCAGGGACGCCAGGTCGCATTCGAGCACGGCACTCGTCGCGTTGCCCGCTACGAACTTGACGGCAGCTATACCGTTCTTGCCGACAAGACTTCCGACGGTAAGGGCCTGAACGCACCGAACGACGGCGCTGCGCATCCGGATGGATGGTATTTGTTCACGGACCCGGGCTATGGCGGCCTGATGAACTACGAAGGGGAGCGCCTGAAGTCGAACACTCCGCAGCCGATCCAGAAGGAAGCGGTGTACCGCATCGACGCGCCGGGAAAATTCGAAAAAGTCGCGGACGAACCATTCAAGCCTAACGGACTATGCTTCTCGCCCGATTTCAAGAAGGTGTACATCGCCGACACCGGTCTTTCGCATTACAAGGAAGCGAAGAGCGTGATCTGGGTCTACGATGTGGACGGCAAGAAGCTCAAGAACGGCAGGACGTTCGCCAGCATGGAAATGGACGGCAAGATCGGTTTTGCCGACGGCATCCGTTGCGACGAGGATGGCAATGTCTGGGCGGGCATGGGTTGGGTCGGCGACGGTTATGACGGGGTGCACGTGTTTGCCCCGGACGGCACCCGTATCGGGATGATCCGCATGCCGGAAATCGTATCCAATCTCGCGTTTGGCGGCAGCAAGCGCAACCGGTTGTTCATGACCGGTAGCACCTCGTTGTACTCGATTTACGTGGAAACCCGCGGGGCCAACATCGGCGGTTGATTTCCCTGCGCAGCAAAAACTCCCCCGCATGCCTTCCTGCATGCGGGGGTTTTTATTTATATCCGCTCACCGGCAGCGCGGGATCGGACGATCGTCACTGTTCAGAACGGCAACGTGTAGCCCACGGTGATGTAGTCGACGTAGCTGTTGATCTGCGTGTATTCGACGTCGAGAATGCCCCGCCCGATGCGGAAGCCGAGGCCGATTCCGGCAGAAAGGCTGGTGTCGTCATCCAAGTCGTCGTCCCAGTAGGCCACGCCTAGTTTTGCCTTCAGGTGGACGTCGCCGTCAGAGCGATACACGCCATAGGCGGCCAGCGAATTGATATTCCAGTCGCGGTTCGCACCGATTTTTCCGTCATCGATCCCGAGATTCAGATCGGCTTCCCAGGAGACATTGCCCTGGATCTTTTGGCCCAGCCGGCCGCCGATGATCTTGGCCGCATCATTGTCCGGGCCATGGGGCTTGGCGAAGCCAACTGTGCCGCCAAACATTAGGCCGTTCGTGGTCTGCGCCATTGCTGCGGAGCAGAGCATTGCCGCCGTCAGTCCAAACGTCATCAGGATTTTTTTCATATGAAGTCCTCTGTGCTGATTTTGTTCCAGAATGTGCGAGCACCGGATTGTGCTCATGGCATTAGTCGGCATACGGCAGCAATAGTTCTGTTTCAGAAACCATCGCGAATCCGCGCAAGGAGGACTGTCGTTTTCCGGCGACAACAATGCCGGACAACCAGCTTCGAGCCGAGGGTCAGAGTTGTTTTCTGACCAGGTCTCCGAGCTTGGCGACTGCCTGCTGCACGCGTGGCGACCAGGGCTCAGCGCATCCGATGCGAATGCAATTGCGATAACGGTCAGTTGCCGAAAACAACGTGCCGGGGCCAAAAGAGATCCTGTTGCGCAGCGCCTGGCGGAACAATTCTTCTGAGTCGCAGCGCTCCGGCAGCTCGACCCACAGGATGAAGCCTCCGGCGGGCCGGGTGATGCGCGTGCCGTCCGGAAAACTCTCGGCAATGGCCGTGGTGATATGCGATACCTGGTCGCGGAATACGCGGCGCAGATTTCGCAACTGGCGGTCATAGCCGCCGCTGGCCAGAAAATCGGCGATGGCGAGTTGCAGAAGTTCCGGACTGCCGACGGAATTGATGAACTTCGCCATCTGCACTTGCGCGTGCCAGCGCCCCGGCGAGACCCAGCCGAGGCGAAACCCGGGCGCAACGGTTTT
>JANMYN010000456.1:0-7877 GCA_031382195.1 Betaproteobacteria bacterium | reverse complement strand
TCGCCGTGCAACAAGCGGTTGCCAGTTCGCAGTACGACCGCTCTCAGCAGGGAGTGACCCTGCGCATCGACAAGAAGTGGCTCAACGAGACGCTCGAGGCCGAGTTGGCCGGATTGGCGCTTTTCAACCGCGACGGCTATTTCGTGCGCCCGCGGGTAATTTATCTCTACAGCGACAGCATCAAGCTAATCGCCGGCTACGAGTATTTCAAAGGTTCGGACAAGACGGTCTACGGTTTGCTCGAAAAGAACAAAACGCTGTACGCCGAAGTCCGGTACTTTTTCTGAGCGCGGCGGGAGGCTTGCGTCTGAACGCAGGCTGGGTGACTTCTTTCTGACGGCCCTGGCGGGCGCAATGTTCGACTGGAGATTGACGTGAATAAATTCGACTTCAAGGGACGCGTCGCAATCGTCACCGGCGCGGCGCGCGGCCTCGGGCTTGCGATCACCGAGCGCCTGCTGGACGGTGGCGCCGCAGTTTCGATGTGGGACATGGATCGCGGTGCCCTCGAGACGCAGGCGATGCGGCTGCGCGCAAGGGGAAAGGTGAACACTACCGTCGTCGACGTGGCGAACGAATCGCAAGTCGTTGCGGCGGCGAAGGCGGCGCATGTGAACCTGCGCCGTATCGATATCCTGGTGAGCAATGCCGGAATCTCCGGCCCGCTGCGCCGGAGCTGGTCGACTCGATGATCGAGCAGACACCGATAGGCCGTATGGCCAGCGCCGATGAGCTGGCCTCGATGGTCGCGTGGATGTGTTCGCAGGAGTGCTCGTTCACCACCGGCGGCGTGTTCGACATTTCCGGTGGCAGGGCGACGTATTAGCCGCCTGCTGTCGCCCGCGGCTGAGGGAAAAGGGGAAAGGGGAAAGGGGAGAGCGGAAAGGGAAAAGTAAGTACTTCAGACGCTAGGTCTTTTCACTTTCACCTTTTCCTTTCACCTTTCACCTTTTCCCTTTCACCTTTCACTTTGACCTTTCACCTTTCCTCTTTCCTCTGCCTAATTCCGCCATGACACTTGCAAGTCCGGCCCGGGGTGACTAATCTGGCCATCAGCCGTGCCGCTCCGGCACTAAACCGCATTGTCGTCAAAGAGGTCCGCTACCATGTCCGTCGATCCTTACGCTGCTCCAAAATCCCGTGTTGCAGATGTTCCGAAGGCCTCGCCAGATGGCGAGTTCATCGCCCAGGGCCGCAGCGTTTCGACCGGCAACGGCTGGACCTGGATTGCCGACGCATGGGAAATGTTCAAGGGCCAGAAAGGCACGTGGATAGGCTTGTTCGTGATCCTGGCCGTAATTCTTATCGTGCTGAACATACTGCCGATGATCGGTCCGATTGTGCTGATCCTGCTGAGTCCGGTGCTCTATGGCGGCGTGATGCTGGGCTGCGAAGCGCTGCGCAGCGGCGACAAACTTGAGATCGGCCATCTGTTCGCTGGATTCCGCAGCAACACCGGCCGGCTGATCGGCGTCGGCGCGGCAAGCCTGGTGGCATTCATCGGGGTGTTTGTCGTAATCATGGCCATTTTTGGCGCCGATATGGCGCGCATGATGATGGGCACGCAGCCCAGTCCCGAGCAGATGCAAGCGATGGGGTTGCGTTTCATGCTGGTGCCGTTGATCATCATGGCGTTGAGCGTGCCGATTTACATGGCAGTTTGGTTCGCAACCCCACTTATCGTCCTCAACGACTTCGGCGTCAGTGACGCCCTGAAGGCCAGTTTTTCTGCCTGCCTCAAGAACATCCTGCCGTTCCTGGTGTTCGGCGTCGTCTTTTTTCTGCTCGCAATCGTCGCCACCATTCCACTGGGCCTGGGCTGGCTGATGCTCGGACCGGTGCTGCTCGCAACCATCTACACCGGCTATCGCGACATTTTTTACGAACATTGATTTCGCGGCGTCGTGCTCGATACCGCGCGCCGCATTGCCACGCCTGAGGGGATAGAACTCACACTGCGCCTCGCCGGTCCCATCCCACGCGCGCTGGCGTGGGCCATCGATCTGCTGATTCGCGCCGCAATCCTGGGAATCATTGCGGTCACTGTCGCCGCCCTGCGCCAGTTCGGCACCGCCATCCTCCTGCTGAGCGCTTTCATGATCGAATGGCTCTACCCCGCGTGGTTCGAAGCAAGCTGGGGGGCCACCCCGGGTAAACGCGCGATCGGCCTCATTGTGCTCAACGACGACGGCACGCCCATCCGCTGGCCTGCCGCGCTTACCCGCAACCTGCTGCGCGCAGTGGATTTTCTGCCGGCAATGTATCTGGGCGGATTCATCGCCATGGTGATGAATCGCGATTTCAAGCGTCTCGGCGACCTTGCCGCCAATACTCTGGTGGTCTATCGGGAGCAAAAACTCGAGCCGCTGACCATTCCGCAAGCCGAACCGCAGTCGCCTGGTTTTGCACTATCGATCATCGAGCAACGCGCCATTCTTGATTTTGCGGCGCGCTCTACCGGGCTCACCAAGGAACGAGCGGAAGAACTGGCGGAGATTCCACGCTCGCTGACCGGCTCGTCTCACGGCAATGCCGCGGCGCGCCTGATCGGCATCGCCAATTATCTGGTGGGCAGACAATGAAGCAGGTTGTTTTCGAGCAGCACCACGAAGGGGAGTGGAGCCGCTTCGAGCACTGGCTTGACCGCAACGATGGCAAGCGCGGCGGCAAGCCGCCATCCACGCAGCCCGGTGCATTGGCCGACCAGGACATCCCGCGCGCGTACCGGCGTATCTGCCAATTGCTCGCGCTCACGCGCGAGCGTCAGTACAGTCCGGACCTTATCGATCGCCTGAACCGGATCGCATTGCGCGGCCATCATCTGCTCTATGGTGCCCGGGGCGAGCGCGCGGCGCCGCTGCTGAATTTTTTTGCCGCCGGGTTTCCACGCCTGGTGCGTGCCGAGTGGCGCCTGGTTGCCACCGCCGCAGTCCTGTTTGCAGGGCCCATGCTCGCGCTGCTGGCGGCCCTGCCGCACTTTCCCGATTTCATTTATTACTTCATCGAGCCGGCCGGGTTGGCCCGCTTCCAGGAAATGTACGATCCGGCCAATCCTCGTCTGGGGATGCGTCAGTCAGATGACAACCTGATGATGTTCGCGTTCTACATCTGGAACAACGTCAAAATCGGCTTTCAGACTTTTGCCACCGGCGTGCTGCTGGGACTCGGCAGCGTTTACTATCTTTTGTACAATGGAGCGCAGATCGGTGCCGTGGCGGGACACTTCAGCGGCGCGGATTTCAGCGAACCATTCTGGTCTTTCGTTTCCGGCCATAGCGCAATGGAACTGACCGCGATCACGCTGTCCGGCGCGGCGGGACTGAAGCTCGGTGTTTCGATTATCGTGCCCGGGACCCGCTCGCGCAAAGCCGCACTGATGGAAGCGGCCAGACCCGCGGTGAGGATGATGTATGGGACCGCGCTGATGTTCCTGGTCGCGGCATTCATCGAAGGCTTCTGGTCGCCGCTCACGACTTTTCCAGCATCCACAAAATATGCAATCGGCGTGGCCATGTGGACACTGGTGATCGGTTATTTCATGCTGGCAGGACGGCGCAATGCAGCCTGACCACCTCGCTGTGGTACTGCGGCCGCGTTCCGGCTGGGAAGCGCTGGATCTGGGATTTCAGATGGCGCGCGAATGGTGCCGGCCGATATGGGCCGTATGGTTCTCGGTTTACCTGCCTGTTGCCGCGCTGTGTATGCTGACATTCTCCAACCGGTTTCACGCGGTGCTGTTGCTATGGTGGTTAAAACCGGTGTTCGATCGCGCAGTCCTGCACACCGTGAGCCGCGCGGTATTCGGCGAACCCCAAGGGGTGCTGGCCACGCTGCGCGCCACGCGCGAATGGCTCCTGCCGGGCATCATTGCGGCACTGACATTGTCGCGTTTGAATCTTGCCCGATCTTTCGCACTGCCCGTCGCACAACTCGAGAGGCAGCGCGGTGCCGAATCGCGCCGGCGCCAGGCCGCGCTTGGCAGCAGAATGCGCAACGTCGGTGTCTGGCTCACCGTGGTCTGCGCCCATCTCGAATTGATTGTGATATTCGGCCTGGCCAGCCTGGCAGGAATGCTGGAGCCTTCTGCCGGCGAATTTGGCCCGGACGACAACGACTCCGATCGCTCCGCCTGGGCGCAGTTCGCTGACTGGGGATTAAAGGATTTCTTTTTATATCTGGCCGCGGTATCCCTGATCGAGCCTTTCTATGTCACGGCCGGCTTCGCGCTCTATCTCAATCGCCGCGCCATACTGGAAGGCTGGGATATGGAACTGGCGTTGCGCCGCCTCGAGGAACGTCTGCGCGCCGCGACCAACCGCGTTGCAGGCATGCTGATTCTCGTCGTGGCCATAAGTTGCGTGTTGCCCGGTGCCCGGCCGGCATACGCCGTCGATGCTGCCGCGAAATCCGCGCAAGATGAAATCCGTGCCGTGCTCAAAAGCCCGGAATTTTCGCAGCACAAGGATATAACCCGCTGGCGCTATATCGGCGCCAGCGCGCAGGGAAGCGGGGATCGGAGCGTGCCCGCCCTCTGGCTGTACCTGAGCGCGCTGTTTGGCAGAATTTCCGAAGTCGCGTTGTGGATCGCGGCCGCCGTGGTGCTCGTGGTTGCGCTGTACTACCTGCGTCGAATCATTCCCGATCCGCACTCGCGCAAGCGCCCCCGCTACCGCCCACCCGACACGCTGTTCGGATTCGACCTTGCGCCGGAATCGTTGCCCGACGATGTCGCCGGCGCAGCAGCGGACCTGGCGCGCAAAGGCCAGTTGCGCGAAGCATTGTCGCTGCTCTATCGCGGCGCGTTGTCCGCGCTCCTGCACCGTTATCAATTGCAACTCGGTCCCGGCGACACCGAGGGCGATTGCGTGCTCGCTGTCGGCCGGACAGTGCCGGCCAGTGCCGATTTTTTCGTCAGGCTGGTCAGCGCATGGCAGGCGATGGCTTACGCGGCGCGCAATGCCGACGCAGCCAGCATCGAGCGGTTGTGCGATGAATGGCGGCCGCACTTTTCGCCGGATGCAACTTCGTGAGTACGCGCCGGCTGCTTGTCTTCGGACTGCTGCTCGCCTGCCTTGCCGCAGCGACTGCCTGGTTCTTATCCAATTTCGAGCGCCGCACGGAGAGCGAGTGGATCGGTTTCCAGGGCAAGGCTCGCCGCGACCCGTGGCTAGGTGCGCAACGCCTGCTGCAGCGAATGGGGGCAAATGCGGCGGCAGTGCGCTCGCTGCCTGAACTGAACAGCCTGCCACAATCAGCAACACTCTTGCTGCCAAAGGGCCGGCAAGCGCTCAGCCCGGCATCGCGCCTCAGCCTTTTGAACTGGGTGAAACAGGGCGGACGCCTGATTATCGAGGCCGAACCGATCTATCAGCCGGATCCGCTGCTCGATGCATTCGGCGTGCGGCGCAAGGGGGCAAAATCTCCGACTGACCCGAAAAGCAATAAGGTTGATTACGCGGGCACTGAACTGATCAAAATCGCCTTGCCGCCCGATCTCGTGCCGGTAAAAGTGATGATGAACCGAATTCCCGATCTCCAGGCGAAGAATGCGCTTGCGCGCTTCGGCGGCCGCCAGACAACCACCGTACTCCTGCTGCAATACGGCCGCGGCAACGTGCTTGCAATGAACCAACTCGACGTTTTCTCCAACCAGTTGATCGGCATGCACGATCACGCGGAATTCCTGTGGCGCATTGTGCAAGCCGATGGTGGCGCGCCGAGCGTGTTCTTTTTTTTCGATCCGAAAAAGCTGTCGCTGTTCGACTGGCTGCGCACCAACGCCTGGTCTGCTGTTGCAGGCAGCGTGCTGTTCCTGGCGCTCTGGTTATGGAGCGCAACGCCGCGACTGGGTCCGGTCGCGCCCGATCCGGATCGCGCAAGGCGGCGGCTGCTCGACCATTTGCGCGCGAGCGGGCGATTCCTGTGGGCGCATGGCGGCTCGCAACGGCTCGTCGATGCCGCGCGCGAAGCCTGTCTGCGGCGAATTGCCCGGGTGCATCCGGACCTGATCGCCTTGCCCGAAGCCGAACGGTCGGCGCGACTGGCGGAACTGCTCGGTCTCGATGCCGAGCAGTCGCGCCAGTTGTTTTTGCAGAAAGCACCGACGCGCATGATTGATTTTCTGCATACCATCACGCTCTACCAGACCGTGCACGAGAGGCTCGCGCTCAGGCGGCCGACCACGCAAAACATAAAGGGAATTCGATGACAACGACACTATCCGAGGAAACACTCAAACGCGCCACGGAAGCTGCGGCCGCGATGCGTGCGCAGATCGGCCGCGCGGTGGTCGGCCAGATCGAGGTCGTGGATCAGGTGCTCGCCGCGCTTTTTGCCGGCGGCCACGTTCTCATCGAAGGCGTGCCTGGCCTCGGGAAGACTCTGCTGGTGCGCGCGCTCGCCCGCACCTTCGGCGGCCGCTTCGCGCGCATCCAGTTCACGCCCGACCTGATGCCCGCCGACGTTACCGGCCATACGCTGTACGACCAGCGCAGCGGGGAATTCACCACAAGACGGGGTCCGGTGTTCACCCATCTGCTGCTGGCCGACGAAATAAACCGCGCACCGGCGAAGACCCAGGCGGCGCTGCTCGAAGTCATGCAGGAGGGCCAGGTCACGATCGAGGGTACCCCTCACCTGCTCGAACCGCCATTCATGGTGCTTGCCACGCAGAACCCGATCGAGCAGGAAGGCACTTACGCCCTGCCTGAAGCGCAGCTCGACCGTTTCCTCCTCAAAGTGAGGATCGATTATCCGCCGGAGGGCGAGGAAATTGCGATGGTGAAGCAGGTCGCCGGCAGCCAGGTCGGCGAGAAACTCAACGTTGATTCCGTGGCGCCCCTGATTCAGCCCGAGGCCGTGGTGATGTTACAACGCGTTGCCGCCGCCGTTCGCGTGGACAGCCAGGTGCTGGAGTACGCGGTGCGCATCGTGCGTGCGACACGGACCTGGAACGGTGTGGCATCGGGGGCCGGGCCGCGCGGCGGCATCGCGCTGGTCAGGGCGGCCCGTGCCGCGGCGCTCATCGGTGGGCGCGATTTCGCGACACCCGACGACGTAAAACGCATGGCGCTCGCCGCGCTGAGGCATCGCGTCACACCGACACCGGAAACCGAAATCGAAGGCCATTCCAGCGACACGCTGCTCAAGGGCCTCCTGGAAAAAGTGCCGGCGCCAAGGGTGTAGATCCGTGACTGGCGTGAATATCGTGAATACCGTGAATGCCGTAACGGCGAGTTTCATGAGAGCGATTGCCAGGTATTTTGGCGGTCGATTTCGTCCTCACGACCTTCACGATATTCACGCCATTCACGAACGTTACGATATTCACGGCTCTCCATCATGCTGATCCCCGGTCGCCCACTCGTCGTATTGGGCGCCATCCTCGCGGTTGCCGGCATCGGGGCTTCGATCTGGCCGGCAGCAATTCCAGTCTGGCTCGCCGCAACGGCGCTGACCGCGCTGCTCTGCGTTTTCGACGCCGCGCTCGCATTGCGACTCGCGACCCCGCCTGTGCGCCGCACCGTACCCGGCTCGCTGCCCCTCGGTGTCACGCATGAAGTCGCACTGCGTTTCGCGAACGGCGGGCGATCGCCGCTGCTGTTGACCGCATTCGATCATGTGCCCGCCGTCACTGAAATAGAAGGCCAGCCGCAGAACGTCATCGTGCCGGCGCACGGCTGGGCGGAAATACGCTACCGCATGCGTCCGATCCAGCGCGGCGACCTGACCTTCGATCGCGTCGAAGTTCGCCTGCATTCGCCGTTGCGGCTGTGGCACGCGGAGCGCATGACTGGCGAACCCCAGACCGTGCGAATTTATCCGAACTTCTCGGTACTCACCCGTTTTGCGATTCTTGCCACCGACAACCGGCTCTC
>JANMYN010000436.1:0-4982 GCA_031382195.1 Betaproteobacteria bacterium | reverse complement strand
CTCCAATCAGGCGGTGGGCGCCTGCGTTCACGAAGGACTCAAGGCGGCAGGTCTGCCCGAAACCGCAGTGCAGGTGATCGAAACCACCGATCGCGCAGCCGTCGGCGAACTGATCACGATGAAGGACTACGTCGATATCATCGTGCCGCGCGGGGGCAAGGGACTCATCGAGCGCATTTCCAGCGAGTCGCGCATCCCGGTGCTCAAGCACCTCGATGGCGTGTGCCACGTTTACATTGACGATAAGGCGGACCTTGACAAGGCCATACGCATCGCCGACAACGCCAAGACGCAGCGTTACGGCACCTGTAACACCATGGAGACGTTGCTGGTGCACAAGAGCATCGCTGCACGAGTGCTACCGCCGCTGGCCAAGATCTACCAGAACAAGGGCGTCGAGCTGCGCGGCGACGACGCCGCGCGAACTATCGTCACGCAGATGAAGCCCGCGACCGAAGAGGACTGGTACACCGAATATCTTGGGCCCGTCCTCTCGATACGGATCGTCGATGACCTCGACCACGCCATCGACCACATCACGGTTTACGGATCGCAGCACACCGATGCGATCGTGACCGAGGACATCACGCATGCGCGACGTTTTTTACGTGAAGTGGATTCGGCCTCGGTGATGGTCAATGCGTCGACGCGTTTCGCGGACGGTTTCGAGTTCGGACTCGGTGCCGAGATCGGCATATCCACGGACAAGCTGCACGCCCGCGGTCCGGTTGGCCTCGAGGGCCTGACGTCGCTCAAATTCATCGTTCTCGGCGATGGACACGTTCGCGAGTGATCCCTTGCCGCAATCAGGCCAAGAACCATAGAACAGCAAGTCTCACCACGAAGGCACAAATACCCTCGCGTAGCGGGGAGTACCCTTTTAGGGCACGAAGGTTCACGAAGAAGGGCCAAACCAGGATATTTTATTTCTTCGTGTTATTTTGTGTTCTAAATGGGTACTCCGCGCTAACGCGAGGGTATTCGTGCCTTCGTGGTAAGCAGTTCGATTTTTGTCTCTAGCAGTTCATTGCAGAAAAAACTAATGAGCCAACTGATTGAAGTCAAAGTCCCCGATATCGGCGATTTCAAGAATATTCCCGTGATCGAGGTGCTGGTCAAACCCGGCGACAAGGTCGAAAAGGAAGATTCGCTGATCACGCTGGAGTCAGACAAAGCGACAATGGAGGTGCCGTCGCCGGTCGCGGGCATCATTAAAGAACTGAAGATCAAGCCCGGCGATAAATTGTCCGAGGGCAGCCTGATCCTCATGCTCGAAAGCGCGTCGTCTGCCGCGCCCGCGCAGAAAGCAGATGCACCAGCGCAAAAATCCGAGGCGCCAGCGCAGAAACCGGAAGCGCCGGCGCAGAAAACAGAGGCGCCGAAATCGCCAGCGGCGGCAGTAGCAACACCGGCCAAGGCACCCGCGACCACATCCTCAACGCCGGTGATCAAGGGCGACATCCATGCTGAAGTCGTGGTGCTGGGCTCGGGGCCTGGTGGCTACACCGCAGCATTTCGCGCCGCCGATCTTGGCAAGCAGACAGTGCTGATCGAGCGCTATCCGGTACTGGGCGGGGTGTGCCTGAACGTCGGCTGCATTCCATCGAAGGCCTTGCTGCACGCGGCGCGCGTCGTTGCGGAGGCAGAGGAAATGGGCCACTTTGGGCTAGCGTTCGGCAAACCGAAAATCGAACTCGACAAACTGCGTGAATGGAAAGGCAGCGTGGTCGAAAAATCGATTCGCGGACTCGCCGGTTTGGCCAAACAGCGCAAAGTTACGGTGGTGCATGGCATCGGTAAGTTCAGTTCACCGCACATGATCGAAGTAAAAACGGCCGACGGCGTCAAGAAAGTGTCTTTCGATCACGCCATCATCGCCGCGGGTTCGCAGTCGGCAAAGATTCCCGGCTTGCCCTACGACGATGCGCGCCTGATGGATTCAACTTCGGCGCTGGAGATGAAGGACATTCCGAAGCGTTTGCTGGTGATCGGTGGCGGCATCATCGGGCTGGAGATGGCCTGCGTTTACGATGGGCTAGGCGCGAAAGTCACCGTGGTGGAGTTGCTCGATGGCCTCATCCCCGGTGCCGACCGCGACCTGATCCGGCCGTTGCACAAGCGCATCGAGAAGCGCTACGAAGGCATTTATCTCAAGACCAAGGTCACCAAACTCGAGCCGCAGAAGACCGGGCTGAAAGCGACGTTCGAAGGCGAGAATGCACCGGCCCCGCAGGTTTACGATCGCGTGCTGCTGGCGGTTGGCCGGCGCCCGAACGGCAAGGCGATTGCCGCGGAGGCCGCCGGTGTGACGGTCAACGATCGCGGCTTCATTCCGGTGGACAAGCAGCTGCGCACCAACGTACCCCACATTTTTGCCATCGGCGACATCGTCGGTGACCCGATGCTGGCGCACAAAGCCAGCTACGAGGGCAAGATCGCGGCGGAAGTCATTGCCGGGCACAAGGCCGCATTCGACGCACGCACCATTCCGTCAGTAGCCTACACCGACCCCGAGGTTTCATGGATGGGCCTGAACGAAACGCAGGCCAAGGCACAAGGCATTGAAATCGAGAAAGCGAGCTTCCCCTGGGCGGCAAGCGGCCGCGCCCGCGCGATGGCGCGCGACGAAGGCATGACCAAACTGATCCTCGACAAGAAAACCCGCCGCCTGCTGGGTGCCGGCATCGTCGGCCCGAACGCCGGCGAACTTATTGCGGAGACGGTACTCGCCCTGGAAATGGGAGCGGACGCGGCGGACATTGCCCTGACCATACATTCGCATCCGACGTTGTCGGAAACGGTCATGTTCGCTGCCGAAATCGCCGAAGGCAGCATCACCGACCTGTACATGCCGAAGAAATAGCCATGGTGCTGGCCACGCCCGACCGGTTTACCGCGCTGGTCACGCCACCGGCCGACAGGATCGGACCCGCGTTGTGGTTTGCATTCCAGGGCGCGCAGATCCTGATCCGGCGCGACGCGCAAATTGCCAGTGTTCCGAGCGCAAGCGACCTGCGCGAACTCGGCATGTCGCCCAAGCGCAGCCAGTACCTCGGCATCCTCGGCGAGCAGCATTGCTTTGCCTGCGAGCTCGAAGAAGGCAGTACGGCACCGGAGGGCATGCAATGGTCCGGGTTGCGCGCGTTGTTCGGTTGCGTCGACGACTCGCTGTTCGCGTTGGCGGGCCGTGCATTCCAGATCGTGGACTGGGATCGTTCGCATCAGTTTTGTGGACGTTGCGGCACGCCCACGCAGCTCAAAAACCACGAACGGGCGCGCGAATGCCCGCATTGCGGGCAGGTCCACTATCCGCGCATCGCGCCGGCCATCATGGCGCTGGTGAGGCGAGGGCGCGAATTTCTGCTGGCTCGCTCGCCGCATTTTGCACCCGGCATGTATAGCGCGCTCGCCGGCTTTGTCGAACCGGGAGAGACCCTCGAGCAGACGCTGGTACGCGAGGTGCGCGAAGAAGTCGGCATCGAAGTCGCCAACGTGCGCTACTTCGCCAGCCAGCCGTGGCCGTTTCCGCACTCCCTGATGATCGCGTTCAATGCTGATTATGCGGGCGGCGAAATCACGCCCGAACCCGCTGAAATCGAAGCAGCGGACTGGTTCACGGCCGACCGGTTGCCGCAGGCATTGCCCAGCAAGATCAGCATATCGCGCCGCCTGATCGATGCCGCACTGGCGGAGCTTGGCGCATCGCGCTGACACAATGGATCAACCTGGGAGGTCATCATGTTGAGGATCTGGGGGCGCGACAATTCCGTCAATGTGCAAAAAGCCCTATGGTGCTGCGAGGAAATGAATCTCCCTTACGAGCGCGTGGACGCCGGTGGCAGCTTTGGAGTGGTCAATACCCAGCAGTATCGCAATCTCAACCCCAACGGCCTGGTGCCGACGATCGAGGAGGACGGCTTCGTGCTGTGGGAGTCGAACGCGATCGTGCGTTACCTCGCCGCCAGACATAGCGCCGGCAAGCTCTGGCCCGAGGATCTGAATATCCGCGCCGAGGCCGACAAGTGGATGGACTGGCAGAATACGACGTTCTGGCCCACCTTTCGACCCCTGTTCTGGAATCTGGTGCGCACACCGCCCGATCAGCGCGACACGGCCGCGATGGAAGACTCCCGCCTGAAAACCGCGGAAGCGCTCGGCTACCTGGATGCGCACCTGAAGAACCGCAGCTACATCGTCGGCGAAACCTTGACCATGGGTGACATTCCCATGGGGTGCGCGATCTGGCGCTGGCTGGGATTGCCCATCGAACGGACCGAGTTACCCAACCTGCAGCGCTGGTTCGACAACCTGAGCAGCCGACCGGCGTACAAGAAAGTGGTGATGCTGCCGCTGACCTGAACAGGTTTCGGCTAGTTCTGCGCGGTTCTGTCGTGGCCCGCGTCAACGATACGGCGCAGCGCGCCTCCCATCTGCGTGGCATCCCGCTCGGTAATGTGGTCTTCGAACAATTCCTTGATGGCGGCCGAATAGACCGGCCACATCTTCCTGCGCATGGCCCGGCCTTCCGCGGTGATCACCGCAAAGGCGCCGCGCCGATCGTCCTCTGCGCGCTCCTTTTCGACCAAGCCGGCGCGGCCTCGAACCTGTCAACCAGGCGCGCGAGATCGTGGTGTATTGCGCCAACTGCCAATGCAGAATCCGCACACCGCAGCCTACTGGCATTCGGCGCTGGGTTATCGCGACGTGTCGGTTTACGCGGCCGGTAAACAGGACGGGGAAGAGGCCGGGCTCACCTTCGAATCCGGACTCCCGGCAACGGCCGTCGCCGCCTGAGGAACAGCGCGCGAATGTCGTTTCTGAAAGCGGGGCTGGAGATGCACGATGCAGCTTACGGACTGCCGCGGTTACATCTCGCAACGCCGGCAAGCTGAGTACTGGCTCCGGAAGAAGTAGAATGCGTTGCGCGTCGGCGGACTGGGAATGTTGCTGTCCGCCGGATAACATTTTCCGGGACTCATTCA
>JANMYN010000430.1:0-1614 GCA_031382195.1 Betaproteobacteria bacterium | reverse complement strand
TTCGCGGTCGGCATGATTGTCTTCTTCGGAAGGGTCGTCCTGGACATTGTAAAGTTCGTAGCGCACCGGCAAACGCGAATAGACAATGAGCTTCCAGTTGTCTGTCATCAGGGCGCCGCGAAAATCTTCCATTTCCAGCAGCAACTCCTTGCGCGGACTGAGCTTGGCGCCCGTTATCGTCGCCCATTGGTCGACTCCATCGACGGGTTTCGGTTGCCCGGCCCTGGCACCGGCAATACCAAGCAGCGTCGGGTACATGTCGGTGACGTGCATGCGCTCCGCAACGACGCCGGGTGGAATTTGTCCCGGCCACGAGGCGATCGCGACCACGCGCATCGATCCTTCGTACAGGCTTCCCTTGCCATCGCGATAAGGGCCATTATCGGCAACCGCCCGCTGTACGTCGCCATCGCCGGTCGCATATTTGTTCGCCACCGCGCCGCCGTTGTCGCTGTGAAAGACGATCAGCGTATCGGTCGTCATTGATTTTTTCTCGAGGGCAGCCACGATCATGCCGATTGCGTCGTCCAGCGCTGTCACCATTGCCGCATAGGCCCGGCGTTGCCCGTCGCCGATATCTTTATAGAGATCCAGATATTGTTTCGTCGCTTGCACAGGCGCCTGGGGGGCGTTGAAGGAAATATAAAGGAACAGCGGTTTGGCGGGATCCTGCTTTTCGATGATCCGCGCGGCTTCCCTGCCGATGAGCGTGGTGCAGTAACCGTCTTCCCTGACGGGTTGCTCGTTCCGATGCCAGTCGGGTTCGCGGGCCTGGTTGGTCTTGCGCAAACAGTCGATATCGCCGTTGAAGCTCCCGTAGAAACTGTCAAAACCGCGATGCGTGGGCCAGTAGTCTTTCTGGTAGTGCCCCAGTTGCCATTTGCCGAGCATGGCCGTTCGATAGCCCGCCTCTTTCAGCGCTTGCGGCAGCAGACGCTCACTGGTCGGCAATCCGTACGTGCTCCAGGGAAGAATCGACAGGGTTTGTAAACCATAGCGCATCGGGTAACGCCCCGTGAGCAATGCGGCACGCGTGGAGGTGGAATAGGGCTGCGTATAGAACCTCTCCAGGCGCACACCTCCTTGCGCGAGTCTGTCCAGGGTGGGTGTCCTGATCGTGCCGCCGTGAAATCCCACATCCCTCCAGCCGAGATCGTCGGCCAGGATGTACACAATATTCGGATGCTCCGCGGCGTTAGCGCGTGCGACAGTGCACGCGAGGACCACAGCGCACGCCAGGACCACAGTGCGTGCCAGGATCACGGTGCACGCCACGACCACAGCGCACGCCAGGACCACGGTGCGCCCAAGTAACGCCGCTGCGAGCCGCAGGGCGACTCCCATAACCATCCTCCGTCGATTTGGCCGGATGTTACATGAGAATGCGACATCCACAATGGGCCCATGCGACGTTTCGCCTGAGCGTTGGGCGCTGCGTTACAATCGGCCGCGTCATGAAAGAGGGTCAAATCATAATCGGCGTGCTCGGCGCACTCGGGCGTCGCCTATGGATCAACAGGGCAATCCGGGATGCCGCATTTGCACTCTGCGTCATTCTGTTTTGCCTCATTTGCTTCAAGTTGATCGAGCCGGCACTGGACGCGAATGTGCCGA
>JANMYN010000412.1:0-3745 GCA_031382195.1 Betaproteobacteria bacterium | reverse complement strand
GACGGGCTGGCGGGTTCAGCCACAGTCGTAGTCGGCGAAAAGCACGATCTGGTCAAACCGGAAACCGGGCGGGTGGAAGACCAGTTGGCTGCTGCGCGCCGTACCCTGAAGGAAAAGCGCCGCATCATCCAGTTGCTGCTGGAGAGCGAATCGCGCTACCGCGACCTGGTCGAGACCTCGCACGACATGATCTGGACAACCGATGCGCAAGGTCGCTTCACTTATCTGAACAACGCCTGCGTCGATCTCTTCGGGTTGCGACCCAAGGATCTGCTGGGCGGCTGCTTCTTCGATTTCGAAGCCGGGCCACAGCATGTGTCCAACCGCCGCTTTCTGTTGGCGCTGCGCAAGAACGGCGAGGTCAAGAACTACCTCACGCACCTCATTTCCACCGATGGCACTGACCGCTGGGTCGGCATCAACGCGCGGGTATCGCATGACGATGAAGGCCGCATCGTCGGGTTGCGCGGGACTGCCCGCAATGTCACCGAGCAACACAACGCGGCGCTGGAGATTGAGCGTCTGGCAACTCACGATGGATTGACCGGGCTGCCTAACCGCGTGTCTCTGCAGAAAGCGCTGGAAGCCGCGCTGGCCGAGGGCGAAAGGGGTTCGGTAGCGCTGCTGGACATCGATCATTTCAAGTATATCAACGACAATTTCGGCCATCGCGCCGGCGATCGGCTGCTGATCGCCGTTGGCGGACTTCTAAAGGATCTGGTCAAAACCGAAAACGTAGAGTTGTTCCGCCTGGGCGGAGACGAGTTCGCCTTACATCTGCCAAACGCATTGCGCGAAGAGGCCGCTCAACTCGGCGAGCGTGCGCTCTCGGCGCTGCGCCATTACAAATTCCCGGTGCCCGGCCAGGGTTGCCTGTCAACGCTGACCGGTTCGATCGGTATCGCTACGTATCCTTTCCACGGCGCGGACGTCGTCACGCTGCTCGCCAACGTCGACATCGCGATGTACCAGGCCAAGGACAACGGCCGCAACCGCGTACAGCTGCACGATCACAATCCGGACGATTTGCGCGGCACCCACAAGCGCGTGCACTGGGCACGCGAGTTGCGCGAAGTGCTCGACGAAAACCGGGTCATGCTTTGCTCGCAGCCGGTGATCCGGCTCTCCGACCGCACATCGGTGCATCAGGAAATCCTCGTGCGCATTCTCGACCGCAATGGCGGCATGGTGCTTCCCGGACAGTTCATTGAAGTCGCTGAGTCGCTGGGGATGGCGCAGGAAATCGACCTGCGTGTGGTCGGCAAAGTCATCGAAGTTTTGCAGAGCCCGGATTTTCGCGGCCGCAAGACGCGCTTCTTCGTGAACCTGTCGCGCACCAGCATTTCCGATCCGCATTGGGTGCGGCGCTTCCACGGCATGCTCGCCGAGGCTCCCATTGATCAATCGCAGCTGGTGTTCGAGATCACGGAAACCGCAGCCATGTCCAGCGTCGATGTAACCCAGGAATTCATCGCGCAAATGAAAGACATGGGTTGCCGCTTCGCGCTGGACGATTTCGGCGCCGGCTTCAGCTCCTTCTATTTCCTAAAACGTTTCGACGTCGATTACCTGAAGATAGACGGCAGCTTCATTCGCGACCTTGCCGCCGACAGTGCCAGCCGGCTATTCGTGCGCGCACTGTGCGACGTCGCGCGCGGCCTGAATAAACAGGTCGTCGCGGAATGGGTCGAAAATCAGGCCGTAATGGACATTCTGCTGGAGATGGGCGTCCAATATGGCCAAGGATTTCTGTTTGCTCATCCTGTGCCGTTTCCCGCCGTCGTGCCGGAGAAGCTGCAAGTGCGTGCCAGCATGCGCGCCTGAGGCATTTGTCTGGAACTGCAGTGGTGTCTCTACCAGTTATCCTTTAGAAGCTTTTCGGCCCACAACAGGCCGAGGATGGTTTTGGTGTCGGTGATACGCCCGCGCCGGATCCACTCCACACTCTCGGGCAGCGGCACGCGGAAGGTTTCCAGAAATTCGCCTGCATCCAATTGTGCGCCCCTGAACTCGAGCCTGTGCGCCAGGAAAAAATCGATCCGCTCATCCGAATAGCCGATACACGGATGCAGGCGGCCCAACTCTCGCCACTCGGCCGCCACATAGCCAGTCTCCTCGAGCAATTCACGTTTCGCCGTCTCCAGTGGGGCTTCGTCCGGCTCAAGCCTGCCTGCCGGCAGTTCGTAGAAGTGCTGGCCGACCGGATAGCGATACTGGCGCTCGAGCAATACGGAACCGTCGTCGAACATGGGCAGGATGATTGCGGCACCAGGATGCACGACATACTCGCGTAATGCCGTGCTGCCATCGGGCAGGGTCACCTCGTCTTCATTGACCCTCAGCAGGCTGCCGCGGTAGGCCACGCGCGAGCTTACTTTCTTTTCGGTGAAATCAGAGCTCACAGCGACAACTGGATCGCACGCTGACAAATGGCCAGCAGCACGCCGGGCATGAGTCCGAGGCCGATAATCGCGAGGCCGTTGACCGAGATCAGCGCGCGGACATCGGCGTAGGGTTCGATTGCATGCGTGTCGGTCGGCACGTCGAAGTACATAAGTTTGACCACGCGCAGGTAATAGAAAGCGCCGACCAGCGAGAACAGCACCGCCGTGACTGCCAGCCAGATGTACCCGGATGACAGCGCCGCCTGCAGCACGAACAGTTTCGCCCAGAAGCCAACGGCCGGCGGTATGCCGGCCATCGAGAACATGAGCAACAGCATGACGAACGCGTACCAGGGATTACGCTGATTCAGTCCCCTGAAGTCCTCCAGGTTCTCCGCCTCGAAGCCTTCTCGCGACAGCAACAGGATCATGCCAAAAGTGCCCAGGCCCGTCAGCACATAAACAATCGAATAGAACATGGCCGCGCCGAAACCCTCGATGGTGCCGCTGAGAATGCCGAGCAGCAGAAAACCCATGTGCGAGATGGTCGAATATGCCAGCATGCGTTTCAGGTTTGTCTGCGCGATCGCCGTCACATTGCCGATCGCGAGGGAGGCTACTGCAAGAATCACCAGCATCTGCTGCCATTCCACCACCAGTTGCTCAGCTCCGAGCGCCTGCACAAGCATACGCATGATGAAGGCGAATGACGCAAGCTTCGGCGCGGTGCCGATCAGCAGAGTCACCGCTGTCGGGGCCCCGTGGTACACGTCCGGCACCCACATATGAAAGGGTACGGCGCCCAGCTTGAAGCCAATGCCGGCCACCACAAAGACCAGACCGAAGATCAGGATGGTCGGAATGGCGTCGCCATCGGCGATGCGCTGCGCGACTTCCGTTACTTCCAGCGAGCCGGTCGCGCCGTAGATCATCGAGATGCCGTAGAGCAGCATGCCGGAAGCGAGCGCGCCCAGCACGAAGTACTTCATCGCCGCCTCCGTGCTGATGCCGGAGTCTCGCGGCAGCGCCACCATGGCATACAGGGACAGCGACATCAATTCCAGGCCCAAGTAGAGCACGAGGAAGTGATTCGCTGAGATCATGACCATCATGCCCAGCGTCGAGAACAGCGACAGCACAAAGAATTCGCCGCGGTAGATGCCGCGAAAAGCGGCATAGGAACGCGAGTAGGCGAGCATGACGGCTACGCTCAGGCAGACCGCGATCTTGAGGACGTCCGCCATCGGATCGCCGACGAACATGCCGTTGAACGTGTAAGCCACGTCCTCGCCACCGGCCATCAGAATGATTCCCGCGGCAGCAATGAGCGTGAACTGGGTCAGGATGTAGGTCCAGACGCG
>JANMYN010000378.1:0-3400 GCA_031382195.1 Betaproteobacteria bacterium | reverse complement strand
TTGATGAACGGCGATTTCCGATATCTGGAAACCGACCTCAAGGGGGAGGCGCGTGGCGAGTACTTGCCTGATGACCGACAGAAGAATCAGACACGCTTCGGCTATTCCTGGCAACACCAGCAAAATTTCGGTAACGGTTTTACCGGCGCACTCGATCTGCAAGGCGTTTCCGATGATACATATTTTACGGACCTGAGCGACAAGATTGCCGCCACGTCGCAGACCAATCTGAATCGGGAAGGCGATTTGTTTTATGACGGAGGCTGGTGGAATCTGAATACGCGCGTCCAGCGATTCCAGACCCTGCAGGATCCGCTGGCCCCCGTTTTGGCGCCCTATGCACGCGTACCGCAGATCACGTTGAATATGAATCGGCAGACCGACGTGCATCTGGATTTCGGGTTGCAGGGCGAATATGTTGAGTTCGCTCACCCATTCTTGCTCAATGCCAGGCGCGAGATTCTGTACCCATCGATCAGCGCGCCATTCCAGACGTCATACTTCTATCTGACACCTAAGATCGGTCATCACACGACAAACTACTCATTTGAGGATTCGAATCGCGCCGGCGAGACACGTAACTTGCCGATATACAGCGTTGACAGCGCTCTTACGTTCGAACGCGAGACCAGTCTGTGGGGGCGGGCTTTTCTGCAGACGCTCGAGCCGCGCTTGTACTACGTCTACATCCCAGTGCGCCCACAAGATCAATTGCCGATTTTCGATACGGCGCTGGCGGACTTCAACCTCGCGCAGATTTTTACCGAAAACCAATTTACGGGCGGCGACCGGATTAACGACGCCAATCAACTTACGGCCGCGGTTACCAGCCGGCTGATTGATCCGGACAACGGTGACGAACAACTCCGATTTACTTTGGGCCAGCGCTATTACTTCAAGCAACAGGAGGTCTCGCTCACATCGGCGCGACGCAATTCAGAGCGCTCCGATGTGCTTGCAGCTGTTACCGGGCAAGTTACGAAATACTGGTTCACCGATCTGGGCATGCAGTACAGCGCCAGCGAGAGTCGCGTAGAACGCAGCAATGCTGTGCTGCGTTACCAGCCCGAGATCGGCAAAGTGGTGAATTTTGGATACCGCTTTACCCGCGACACGCTGGAGCAGGTCGATCTGTCGACGGAATGGCCAATCGGCGGCCGTTGGACTGGATTGGCTCGCTACAACTACTCGCTGCAGAACAGGCGTCTGCTGGAGGGGTTGCTGGGCGTCGAGTACAATGCCGGATGCTGGGCGGCAAGGGTCGTCTTGCATCGGTTTGTGAGCGCGACCCAGGAATACGTCAACGCAATGTTCATTCAACTCGAATTGAACGGGATCTCGGGGATCGGTTCGAGCCCCATGGAATTATTGCGACAGAACATCACCGGTTATGCGAAGACAAATGAAAGGCGGCCCGTGGATTTCAATCCATTCCCGTCATTCTGACCCATGAACGCAGGCCCAGGGCTATTGTCTATTACCGCAATGATGCGCATTTTGCGATTACCGAAATGAAAATGAAGATTCGGACCCCTGCTGCCGTGCTGCTGCTCTGCCTTTGTTTTCCGGTCATGGCCGCGCAGGACGACCGCAAGCGCAATGACATCGTGATGCTCGACCGGGTCGTCGCCGTGGTAAACAGTGAGGTCGTTACTCGTCTCGATCTCGATGAACAGGTGAAGGTCGCGCTGCAGCAGTTAAAGCGTCAGGGCACACCCTTGCCCGCTCCTGACGTGCTCGAGCGCCAGTTGCTTGAGCGGCTGATTACCGCAAAAGTGTTGGCGCAGAGTGCCAAGGAAACCGGATTGCGCGTGGACGATACCCAGTTGCAACGTTCGATCGAGCGCATCGCGCAAGAAAACAAGATGGCGCCGGAGGCCTTTCGCAAGTTGCTGGAAGCGGACGGCATCGATTTCAATCGCTTTCGGGAAGAATTGCGCAACGAGATTCTGATTGCCCGATTGAAGGAGCGCGAAGTCGACAGCAAGATTCTGATCACCGATGCGGAAATCGACAATTATCTGAAGAACCAGCAAAGCCAGGGCGGAAAGGACGACGAGTACAGCCTTTCGCATATTCTGGTCCTCGTGCCCGAACAGGCCAGCCCGGAGCAAATCAAGGCGAAGCGCGTAGTCGCTGAGAAAGCGCTCGATCAGATCAAGGGCGGAGCCGACTTTCGACAGATTTCCGCGGGCGTGTCGGACGCGCAAAACGCGCTTGATGGTGGTCCGCTGGGATGGCGGCCTGCAGCGCGCCTACCGCAAATTTTTGTCGATTCCGTCAAGTCAATGAAGGTCGGGGATGTCAGCACTGTGCTGCGCAGCGCCAACGGATTCCACATCATCAAACTGCTGGACAAGCGCGGTAACGAATCGCCCGTGATCATTCCACAGACGCACGCGCGCCACATCCTGATCCGACTCAACGAAGTGGTATCTGAGGCTGATGCAAAGCAGCGATTGATCAACTTGAAGGAGCGCATCGAAAATGGCGCAGATTTTACCGAGTTGGCGCGCCTTCAATCGGAGGATGCGAGCGCCTCGCGTGGAGGTGACCTGGGGTGGTTGTCTCCGGGGGATACCGTGCCGGAATTCGAACGCGCGATGAACGGACTCGAACCGGGACAGATAAGTGACCCGGTACAGTCTCCCTTCGGTTGGCACCTGATTCAAGTCGTCGAGCGGCGCAGTGAAGACATGTCAAAAGAACGCCAGAGGGTGCTTGCCCGGCAGTCGATCCGTACGCGCAAAGCCGACGAGGCTTACCAGGAATGGGTGCGGCAGCAGCGTGACCGCGCATATGTCGAACTGCGCCTGGACGAACGCTGAAGCGCCACAATACGCCTGCGGTCCGTAACATCGTTGCAGCGCGGCTTCGCACATGAAGTCGGTCCGATGTTGATGACCGAATCACGCAATCCCATTCGGCGCCGACTCGTACTCCTAATTGTTCATTGAGATGCGGTTGACATGCACACACCGCGCAAGCGCTTTGGCCAGAATTTCCTGGAAGATGCAGGGGTGGTCGAGCACGTCCTCGCGGCGATCCGCCCGCAATCCGGTGACCGGTTCGTCGAAATCGGTCCTGGCCTCGGGGCGCTGACAGTGCCGCTGTTGCAGCGCCTCGACCATCTCGATGTAATCGAAATAGATCGCGATATTGTGGCGGATCTGCGCAGCCGTCATCGGGCGGAACGCTTGACCATTCACGACGGTGACGCGCTCAAATTCGATTTCGCGGCGATCGGGAGCAATTTGCGTGTCGTGGGGAACCTGCCTTACAACATATCCACCCCGCTGCTGTTCCACGTTACCGGCCAGGCCGGCGTCGTGCGCGACGCACACTTCATGCTCCAGCGCGAAGTCGTGGACCGGATGAGTGCCCAGCCCGCTACTTCGGC
>JANMYN010000313.1:0-2612 GCA_031382195.1 Betaproteobacteria bacterium | reverse complement strand
CGCCAGGCGAAGGGCGATCCGGAGCCGTAATAGAAAGTCATTGCCATGGCGTCTTCCTGAAGGATGGTGAAAGGGGAGGCGCACATGATACAGCGAAGGATGCGCGACCCGTTCCGCGGGAAAACGCGACGCATCCTGGTGATTGTCCGGATTTCGCAAACATGAAGAGAGCGACAAGGGTCACGCATTGCGACGTTCTTTGTCACTTTCATTGAGAGACTGCTTTGAGGACGAACTCCTTTGAGGTAAGCGGCCGCCTAACGGGTAGAAGACGGACGCCTGCGTCCGGTTATTGCTGAATAATGCCGACGCCGATGATGCCAGTGTAATTGCTTGAACCGCAATGTGCATTGGATTTTGGCGTACAAAAATGAAGTGCAATCGTACTCACAGGACTGGCAATGCGAACGTCGGGTTTTGGCCATTTTTTTGCCGTAAGGGGCATTGCGGATCGAGCGGCCGGAGGAGCAAAATGCCCCAGCACGCAAAACCTGTAAGCGCTGAATCGGCGCTCAGCCGCCGCAATTGGCGGGACGCGGGAACAATGGGATCGAATTTCCTATCGGCCGATGCCGCACGCAAGGGAACCGAAGACTTATGAGAGTACGTTTCTGGGGAACGCGGGGGTCGATCGCCACCCCCGGGCCGGGCACGAACCACTTCGGCGGCAATACTTCCTGCGTCGAGCTGACCACTGCCAGCGGCGACCTTCTGATTTTTGACTGCGGCACCGGCGCGCACCCGCTGGCCGCCAAGTTGATGGCGCAAGGCAAGAAAGCCATTAACGCGAACATTCTCCTTGGCCATACGCACTGGGATCACATTCAAGGCTTTCCGTTCTTCCTCCCGGCCTTTGTCAAAGGGAACTCAGCCGCGATCTATGGCCCGGAAGGCAGCCGCGGCTCGCTGCATGACGTGCTGGCCGGCCAGATGGAGTTCACCTACTTCCCCGTCGAGTTGAACCAGCTGCCGGCCGCGATTACCTACCACGAGCTGACCGAGGGCATCCACGCAATCGGCGGCGCGCGGATCGCGACGCAATTTCTCAATCACCCGGCCATAACGGTGGGCTATCGAGTCGAAGCCGACGGCGTGGCGGTGGTGTACCTGGTGGACCACGAGCCGTTCTCCGAAGCGCTCTGGCGCGCCGGTGCCGAGCCGGGCCGCATCGAGTCCATCCTGCACGAGGGAGACCGCCGGCACGCCAAATTCATGGCCGACGCCGATCTCGTGATCCACGACGCGCAGTACACGCCCGCGGAGTACGGCACAAAGAAAACCTGGGGACACAGCACGTACGACTACGTGGTGCAAATTGCCGCGGCGGCCGGCGTGCGGCGCCTCGCACTGACCCACCACGATCCGAGCCACAACGACGACTTCGTCGCCGACATCGAGCGCAAGGCCCGCACCCTGGCCTTGCAACACGGGACGGGACTCGATGTCTTCTGCGCGTATGAAGGCTGCGAACTCGTGCTGGAGCCGCGCTCCACCTTGAAACCGTTTGTCACGGCGGACCCCTTCCAGGCGTCCGTCGCGCGCGGAGATCCCCGCCGTTTTCACATCCTGGTGGTTGATGACCAGCCGGACACGCTCACGCTGATCGTTCGCGCGCTGGAGGAGGATCACTACACGGTCAGCAAGGCGACCAGCGGCCCGGTGGCGCTGCGGATGATCGACGAGCACATGCCGGACCTCGTGGTGCTGGATTACAAGATGACTGGCATGGACGGCCTGGCGGTCATGAAAACGCTCCGCGCCAAGCCCGAGACACAGTACCTGCCTGTGCTGATGCTCACCGCCATGACCGATGAGCCCAGCACCCGCGCCGGCTTTGAAGCGGGGGTGACGGACTATTTGACAAAGCCCTTTAAGATCCCGCAGCTCACCGCACGCGTTCGCGCCTGCCTCGCCAGAACCCAGCTACGGTAATCGTGTGAGGGGCTAGTCGGAGACGATCTCGACACGATCCAGATACCTGGACAATTCGCCCACCCACTTGCGCGACGCGTCGGTGTCGGCGCTTTCGGCCGCCTGCTCAAGGGCGGCGCCGATGTCAGTGATGGCCTGAAATCCCAAGCTGCCCCCGACGCCCCTCATGCCGTGCCCCAGACTCTCCACGGTCTCAAAGTCACCCCGATCCAGGGCGTCCAGCATCGCGATAACATCGTGCCTGCGGTTCTGCAGAAACTTGGGGATCAGGTCTGCGAATTTAGGATTCGTACGCACAAGGATCGTGTCCTTCGGGCTGCTCTCCTCTTTCGATGACAGATGCGCGGCTATGGAATGTTCCTTGATCGCTTGCAGCAGCACCTCTTGTTTGATTGGTTTCGGCAAATACGCCGTGCAACCCGCCGCCACACACTTCTCTTGATCCCCCTTCAAGGCAGAGGCCGTCAGAGCGATGATCGGCGTGGGCGGCCGGTGGTTCGCCTGTTCCCACTCTCTAATCGCCCGCGTCGCGGTCAAGCCATCCATGACCGGCATTTGCCGGTCCATCAGGACAAGGTCATAGTGTCCGGCGGTAAACTTTTCATAGGCGATGGCCCCGTTTTCGGCGATTTCCACCCGGTACGGCGTGTCCTGCAGGTAGGCCACCGTGATCGTGCGGT
>JANMYN010000300.1:0-3217 GCA_031382195.1 Betaproteobacteria bacterium | reverse complement strand
GATTGCCGCGCGTCGCACTGATGACGCCGGTGGCCTTGACGCTGCGTTGCGAGAGATCACGGAAATAAACCAGTCCGCCGCGCAGCTTGAATGCACCGATAGGGGTGTGGTTTTCGTGCTTGACCCAGATTTCGGCGCCGGTGGCCGACTTCAACAACGGCCAGGCATATTGCGGCGTCGGCGGCATCGTTTCATAAACAATGGCCGCCGCGTTTTGCAGAGTGCCCAGTGACGGCAGGAAATCCTTCATCCCGCCATTGTATGCGACCGGGAACAGACCAGTCAGGGCGAACCATCCAAAACGAAAATCCCACCACGAAGGCACGAAGAACACGAAGAAACACGAAGAGAGGCAAATACGGAATCGGTTTTCGGCGCCACGAAATTTCGTTGGTCCCTTTGCGACGACGCATAAAAGCACGACGACGTTCCCGTTTCTTCCGGTTTTCTTCGTGCCACTTCGTGTTCTTCGTGGCTTCGTGGTGCGCATTGCCGTAGAGATGGACTTCCTGGCGTGCCTTGCCGTTGAGAGGCGAAAGAGGACTTCAGGCAGGAAAAGTGTTCCAGACGCGCTCGCCCATGATGTAAGTCGCGCCGATCTCGCGATCGTCACCGAGCATCATCAGCGCGAACAGTTTCTCCGCGGGGGTACGGGCGGTCTTCATGCGTCGCGCGATGAGCGGCGTGGAATCCATGCGCAAGACCACGAAGTCGGCCTCCCGGCCAGGAGCGAAACTGCCGATGCGGTCGGACAGTCCGAGCGCCTCGGCGCCGCCCAGCGTGGCGAGATAGAAGCCACGCCAGGGCGTGAGCCGGTGACCGCGCATCTGCGCGACTTTGTAGGTTTCCGCCAGCGTGCGCAACATGCTGAAGCTGGTGCCACCGCCCACGTCGGTGCCGAGCCCGGTGCGCATGCCGGCGCGCCGCGCCGCCGCGAAATCGAACAGGCCGCTGCCCAGAAACAGGTTCGACGTCGCGCATACCGCGGCGGCTGCGCCGGTCTGCGCCATGCGCCGGCGATCTTCCTCGTCGAGATGAATGCAGTGTGCGTAGACAGAGCGCTCGCGCAGCAAACCAAAGCGCTGGTAGATGTCTAGGTAACTGCGTGCCTGCGGAAAGAGCTCGCGCGCCCACCTCACTTCATTCAGGTTTTCGGCGACGTGGCTGTGAACGAACACGTCGGGATGTCGCACGGCGAGCCGGCCGGCCGATTCGAGTTGGGCTTCAGAGGAGGTGACAGCGAAGCGCGGCGTGATCGCGTAGTGCAGGCGGCCGCGCCCATCCCATTTTTCGATCAGGGCCGCGGAATCGCGGTACCCGCTGTCCGCGGTGTCGCGCAGGTACTCAGGGCAGTTGCGGTCCATCAGTACTTTGCCCGCGATCATGCGCAGGTTGCGCGCCTCGGCCTGCGTGAAGAAAGCGTCGACCGAACCCGGATGCACGGTGCCGAATACCAGTGCCGTGGTGGTGCCGTTGCGCATCAGTTCGTCGAGAAAGAAGCGGGAGACCTCCGCGGCGTGCTCCGCGTCGGCAAAAAGACGCTCGGCTGGAAACGCGTGATCGTCGAGCCAATCGAGCAGCTGCGAGGCATAGGCCGCGATCATGTCGGTTTGTGGATAGTGGATGTGCGTGTCGATGAAACCCGGCATCAGCAGATGGCCCGAGTAGTCCACGAGCTGCACGTCCGCTGGCAATGCCGGGAGCAACGCGCGGGCATCGCCCGCCGCTTTTACCAAACCGTTTTCGATTACCAGCAGGCCGTCGTCGAAATACTGCACGGCGGTAACAGAATCGCCATCGCCCGGATCGCCAAGGAAATGCAGCAGCGCGCCGCGGTAGGCGCGCAGCGACGGCGGACGCTGCTTCATCGGATCAGTGCGCCGTTCATCGAGTCAATGCGCCATTCATTTAATCAGACCGCCATTCATCGAGTCAGCGCGCCGTGGGCAAACCACTGCGCAATGGTCTCCCGCTCGGCGTCGGTCATGCCGGTCAGGTTGGCGAGCGGCATGACATGGCTCGAGACCTGCTGGTTGATCGGTGCCGCCTGCGCGGCAATGCGTTCCGCTGTGTCCAGCATCACGCCCTTCGGCGCCGCGGTAAAACCGGGCTGGGTCGGCGACTGCGCGTGGCAGGCTGTGCAACGCGACTGCACGATGGACAGCACGCGGGCAAATTCTTCGGCCGCCGCGGCCGGCGTCGTGCCGACTTCACGCAACGGTGGTGCGATCGCAAGTGCGACGGCCGCGAGCGTGACAATGCCAGCCAGCGCAGGCAGCGGCGAGGCGTGGCCTTTGTGGCGGGACACGAAATAGATGCGGATGGCGGCGCCGGCAAACGAGATGGCGGCGAGGATCAGCCAGTTGCGCGCATGTCCATAGGTCATCGCATAGTGGCTGCTCATCATGGTGAACAGCACCGGCAGCGTGAAGTAGGTGTTGTGCACCGACCGTTGCTTGCCGCGCATGCCGTGGGCCGGATCGGGTTCGCGTCCTTCGACCTTGGCGCGCACCAGCTCCTTTTGCCCGGGAATGATGACGAAGAACACGTTGGCGACCATGATGGTGCCGAGCATGGCGCCAAAATGGATATAGGCGCCGCGGCCGCTGAACCACTGGCACAGTCCCCAGGCCGCGGCGACGGTCAGCACGAACAGCACACCGCCCAGCACCGCGTCGTTTTTCCCGAGCGGTGATTTGCACAACAGGTCGTAGACGAGCCAGCCGCCGGCCATTGAGCCGACGCCGATTGCGATCGCGGCGAACTTGCCAACGTCCGCGACGTTGCGATCGATCAGATAGACCTCGGCGCCGACGTAATACATCAGGCACAGCAGGAAGAAACCGGAAATCCAGGTGGTGTATGCCTCCCACTTGAACCAGTGGAAAGGTTCCGGCAGCGTGGCGGGTGCAACCTTGTATTTCTGCGCGTTGTAGAAGCCGCCGCCGTGCACGGCCCACAGTTCCCCGGAGACGCCTTTGTCGGTCGCGGATTTCTCCTTGGGCGCGAGCAGATGATCGTCGAGCCAGACGAAGTAAAACGACGCACCGATCCAGGCGATGCCCGTGATCATGTGGAACCAGCGCACCAAAAGGTTCAGCCAATCGAGGATGTAGGCTTCCATACCTTATCTTCTACTGCAAATTCTCACCACGAAGGCACGAAGGACACGAACGGGCACGAAGAAATACAAGTTCAGATGTCACGAGTATTTTTG
>JANMYN010000290.1:0-1785 GCA_031382195.1 Betaproteobacteria bacterium | reverse complement strand
GCTGGCGCTGTTCCCGGCGCTGGCAAGCCTGCCGCAGTCCTCGATCTACTTCAACATCGCTTTCTTCGTGGTGCTGGCATCGCTGGTGGTGCAGGGCTGGACCGTTGCGCCTCTGGCGGACCTGTTGCGATTGAGGTTGCCGAAGGAACATGCGCCCCACTATTCCGAGTACGTCGAAGTGCCGGGGAGGGCGGGACTGCAATTGCTCGGCTATCGCGTGAACGAGTTGAGCGCAGCCATCGGCCGGACAGTCATCCAGCTTGCGCTGCCGGCCGAGGTACGAGTGGTGGCCGCATTCCGCGATGGAAAGTATCTCGAATCCATCGGCACCCTGGAAGTCGCCGCGGGGGATCTGGTGTACGTGATCACGCCGAGCGAGCATATGACGCTGCTTGATCTGCTGTTCGTGCCTGCCGATGATGCGGAAGAATCCGAACAGCAGCGCTTCTTCGGCACGTTCACGCTGAACGGCGGCGCCCTGTTGGGCGAGGTCGTGGAAATGTACGGCGGCGAAGTTCCGCGGTCGATCACCGCCATGACACTTGCGCGCTACATCGACCGCCAGTTCCGTCACCGGCCGGACGTGGGTGATTATGTACGCCTCGGCAAGCTGAACCTGGTGGTGCGCGAGATGCAGAACGCCCAGGTATCCAAGGTCGGCATCGTCGTGCGAGAGCGGTAATTGTGCGAAGGCCGTCGGCGTCGCCTATGGCAATTGGCCGAAGAAGCATCGGCCGACAAGGCGCTATGGAGAGGCGCACTCGAAGCTGCCGGCCTCGTTCGGATCGCCGGGCGGCTTATAGCGGGCCACCTTCGGATACGAGCAGAGTAACCGCGTCAGCCTGACGGTGCGCGTTGTCGCAGCGTCGTCCGTGTACTTGGTAGCGATCATCGTTTCGGGCGCCACACCGTTCTCGACCCAGTTCTCCAACGCCTTTTGCAGATCGTGCGCGGGATCTCGGGCAGGCGGAGTCTGCTGTCCCGCGCCGCCGAAGCTCGATGCGCCCGGCCCGAAGGCGCAGTGCGTCATGCCGGGCACCATGAACAGCCGGCTGAACTGCTGCGTGACAGCAAGGCCGCCCATCGCGCTGACGACCTGCTCGTAGTAGATCGGCGCGTGACCCGGCTGCAATACCTCGTCGTTCCAGCCCTGGTACATGATGATCTTCACGCCCCGGTTCCTCGCCGCCGACAAGTCCGTCGCCATCGCGTTGCCGATGCTGCCGACTGTCGCGTCGGCAAACGCCATGTCGCTGTCGAAGTTGAAAGTGAAATAGTCCCAGTTCGGATCGCCATAGACGAGATCGGCGAAGTACGAACGGCCCAGCCTCAATGGCAGGCTGGTGGGCGAGTTCGCCACGATGCCTTCCCAGAACGCTTCGCTCCCGGGCGAGTAGCCCGGGTAGATCTGCTCGCCGGTGCGCGGGTTAATGGGGCCCTGATAAAGCTTACGCAGTGCCGAAAGCTGCGGTGCGGTCAGACACGAGTTCGAATCGGCGCCCTGACACAATAGCATCGCCGGATCGAAGTTACATTTTCTGGGATCCTCGATCAGGCCGTCGGCGAGACCATCCTTAGCGTCGCATGATACGACGACGGCGTTCTGGATAGCCGGCAGTTTCGCGGCCGGGATCGACGCGCCGGGTTCGCTGAGCGCCTGTGCGGTCCAGATCCACCCCGCGGCTGAGTGCGACTGGAAGTTCCACGGAACGCCCGCCACGACACCATCGTAGTCCTCAGGGTAGCGTTGCACCTCCATGAGCGCCTGGCGCCCGCCGTTCGAGC
>JANMYN010000277.1:0-2842 GCA_031382195.1 Betaproteobacteria bacterium | reverse complement strand
CTGATGAATTCCCAGTCGTAAGCCACACCGAGGCCGGGTCCATCTGGAACCGGGAAGCAACCATCTGCACCGACAGCCAAGAGTTCGTCACTGTATCCGTCCAGGTACACCGGCGGCATCGCGTTACCGCATTTGGGGCCGACCAGCGCCAGCTCGTAGTAATTAGTATTGCGGATCGCCGCCATACAGTGTCGATGAGCCGGCCCCGGAGCGTGAATTTCCACGTCAAGGCCAAACGCTTCGGCAAGGTGCGCAATTTTCATGGTCCCGGTGATGCCGAGATCGTATTCCGGGTCGGCACGCACGAAATCGGTGGCGTCATTGACGATGAAATCCGCCTTCGGCTCCACGCCGCGCACGTGCTCGGTCTGCAGCAGCGGCGTCTTGATAAATTGTCGCAGCTTCTTGTGCGCGTGCTGGGACCACCCCCCGTCGCGCATCGGATCTTCGTACCAGAAGAAGCCGGCCTCGTCGCAGGCGCGACCCACCGCGAGCGCATCCGCGAAGGTACGCAGCTCACACGCGGGATCGAGCATAAGATTCATGCGCCCGCGGAAATTCTCACCCAGCTTCAGCACGGCCTCGCACTCTTCCTTCACATTGCCTTCGCACCAGCCGTGCATCTTGAATGCACGATAACCCATCTCGTAGCACTGCTCGGCAAAATCCACATAGGCCTGGGCGCTGGACAGTCCGCCGTTGCGATCGCCATGGTATGAACTTGCGTACGTCGGCAGGCGCTTTCTCCAACCGCCCAGCATCTTCCAGATCGGCGCATTCAGTTGTTTGCCGGCGAGATCCCACAGGGCGATGTCGATGCAGCCCACACCCATGTGATCGTATTGCCGCAATGCGCGCTTGAAATCGTCGTAAATCAATTCGCGCTGGTGAGGGTCCCGGCCCAGCAGATGCGGCGCCAGGGCGAGTGTCTGGCCGAGCGCCATTTTCGTGCCGCCCCACAGCGCGACGTATTCTCCTCGTGCGCCGTCGTCCGCCTCGATCGCGATGGCGTACTTCGACATTTTCAGCCTGTTCTTCGGCTGATAGACGATATTGAATCCGCCGGCGTCAAAGCCCAGATCAGGCAACTCGAACGCAAACTCGTGCACCTCCACGCGATTGATACGACTCATCGGGCTTCCCCTTGTTTTACGCCGACAATGCGAAAAATGACATTCTGCAAAAATTATGTGTCAATCTGGATTGCAATGACGACACCCTCCGAAAAAACCGATCCTTGCGCACCGCCGCTCGCGGCGCGTGCAGCAGTTTCCTTCGGCGAAGCCTTTGGCTTCTGGCTCAAGCTTGGATTCATCAGCTTCGGCGGCCCGGCCGGACAAATCGCAATCATGCATCAGGAACTTGTGGAGAAACGCCGCTGGATTTCAGAGCGGCGCTTTCTGCACGCATTGAACTATTGCATGGTATTGCCGGGGCCGGAGGCGCAGCAACTCGCGACCTACATCGGCTGGCTCATGCATCGGACCTGGGGCGGCATCGTCGCCGGCGCGTTGTTCGTGCTGCCGTCGCTGTTCATCCTGATTGCCTTGTCGTGGATCTATATCGCATTCGGCGACATACCACTGGTGGCCGGCCTGCTCTACGGCATAAAGCCAGCCGTGACCGCGGTGGTTTTGTTCGCAGCTTACCGCATCGGTTCGCGCACGTTGCGCAACGCCGCGCTGTGGACGGTCGCAGCAGCGGCGTTCTTCGCGATTTTCCTGTTCGGTGTTCCGTTTCCGTTGATTGTTCTCGGTGCGGCGACAATCGGGGCGGTCGGCGGACGTCTGGCACCGGCCTGGTTCGCCGTCGATGCTCGTCATGACGCGGACAAAAACTACGGGCCGGCGATTATCGATGACGACACGCCCACCCCGGACCATGCCCGCTTCAGTTGGCGCGGCGTAATGCGCGTACTTGCGGTCGGCCTCGGAATATGGACGCTGGCAATCGCATCCCTGATCGCGCTGTCTGGCGCGAACGGTGTTTTCGTCAGCATGGCCTGGTTCTTCACCAAGGCGGCACTGCTGACTTTTGGCGGCGCTTACGCGGTGCTGCCTTATGTCGTACAAGGCGCCGTCGAACAGCATCACTGGCTCAGTGCCGCGCAGATGATCGATGGTCTTGCACTCGGAGAAACAACTCCCGGACCCCTGATCATGGTCGTCGCCTTTGTGGGTTTCGTCGGCGGCTGGACGCAAGCGATTCTTGGCCCGGATTCGCCGGCACTCGCCGGGATCGCGGCGGCAAGCGTGGTGACCTTTTTCACTTTCCTGCCGTCCTTCATCTTCATCTTCCTGGGCGGGCCGCTGGTGGAAACGACGCACCGCCAGCCACATCTGACCGCGCCGCTCACCGGAATTACCGCGGCGATCGTTGGCGTCATCCTCAATCTGGCTTTATTTTTTGCCTGGCACGTGCTCTTGCCGGCAGGCACCGATGGGCAATTCGAATGGCCGTTGGCAATTATTGGCACGACCGCCCTGGTTGCGCTGTTTCGCTTCCGCGTCGGCATCATCCCGACTATCGCCGCATGCGGCGTCGCGGGACTGATCATCCGTCTCCTGACCGGCTAAAGAACGTATTTGACAAGGATGCGCGCAACGCGCGCTTTCTGACTGTTCCAATGGACGAAGTGCTGGCAGACCTCTTTAGCGTCGGCTTGGGCGCGTTCGTAGAAGGCATCGACGAATTTCGCGGAGCCGCGTTTGCATTTCCTGGCGCAGGCCTCTGTCGTCCTCGCGAATCTGGAAAGTCTGGAACTCGGCCAAGGCGTAGCCACCAACGGCGGCGGCCAGCATCAGCGCTAAAATGTCCAGCCAGTTGCCGGACTTTCGCGAGA
>JANMYN010000248.1:0-3144 GCA_031382195.1 Betaproteobacteria bacterium | reverse complement strand
TTGAAGAACTGGTGGCCCTCGTCGAGGGTGTAGGTCGGAATGTAGTCGCTGGTGACGTAGTGGATGTGCATTGAATCGCCGGGCGCGATGTCCCGCGTCGCCACGCCGATCGGCGCTCCGTATTTGACAATGGTCTCGCCTTTCTTGATTTGTTTGAAGGCAAATTTGTGACCGGTTTCCTCGCTGATCTTCAGCGTGACCGTGATGCCCATCACGGTCAGCGTCGTGCCGGCGGCGATGTCGGTCTTGGCGATGGCGACGTTGTCGCCGGGGTCGAGTACCAGGACGCGCGAATCGGTGTTTCTTGGAATCTTTGTCATATCTGAACTCTCAATAAAGACTAACGCATTCACCGCGGAGGACGCAGAGGACGCGGAGTAAAATAGAACCGGGAAGTGCGCATGAATTGGCATTCTTAATACGGGCGCATGGGTCACCATACGTTCCATTTCCTTGCACTTGTACTTCCTCCGCGCCCTCTGCGCCCTCTGCGGTTAACGTTGTACTAGGGTTTAGTTCGTCCTATTTCCCCAACTTCGAAATCCGCCGGGTGGCGTCCTTGCGCTTGAGCACGGAGGGCTGCAGTTTCGTGCCAAGGCCCGGTCCTTTGGGCGCGGTGATGTAGCCGTTTTTCACCGGCGGCAGTTCGGTGACCAGCTTGCCGTACCAGTCATAGTAGAACGCCCGCACCATTTCCTGCACCAGGGTATTCGGGCAGTTCATCGACAAGTGTACCGACGCGGTCAGCAGGATCGGGCCGGTGCAGTCGTGCGGCGCCACCGGCAGTTGATACGCTTCGGCCATGGTGGCGATTTTTTTCGCTTCCGACAAGCCGCCGGTCCAGCCGACGTCGAGCATGCATACCGACACCGCCTGTTTCTCGAACAATTCGCGGAAGCCCCAGCGCGTGCCCAGCGTTTCCGACGCCGTGACCCACACGTTGGTTCGGTGCGCATAATCGGCGACCGCATCGATGTTGTTCATCTTGATCGGGTCTTCGTACCAGAACGGATCGAACTGCTCCAGCGCTTCCGCGATACGGATCGCAGTAGGCAGGTTCCACATCGAATGGAATTCGACATGAATGTCCATCTTGTCGCCGACCGCCTTGCGAATCTGCTCGAACGGGCGCATCGCCTTCTTCAAGTCGGCATTCGAGATGTAGCTGCCGTTGGAAGCTTCGGCCGCTTCGTCGAACGGCCAGATCTTCATGCCGGTGATGCCCATCTCGATCAGCGACTTCGCCAGTTCGCCGGCATCGGTCTTGAATGCCATCAGGTCTTCGTAAGGCCGATTCTTCTTGTCGGCTTTCGCCGGCAGGCCAAAGTTGGCCGTACCTTGCACCGGCTTGGCGCGCACGTACTGGTAGCCGGCGCAGGTGTTGTAGACCCGCACCTTGTCTCGCGACGCGCCGCCGAGCAGTTGATAAATGGGCTGTCCCGTCACTTGGCCGAACAAGTCCCACAGTGCGATGTCGATCGCGGAAGCTGCGCGCATTTCCACGCCGACGCAGTTGAAGCCGAGGTAGGTGTTCAGGAAATACCGGCTGTGCTTGTCGATCTCCAGCGGGTTCTTACCCAGGAGGTACGGGGCACAGGTTTCGTGGATGTGTTCGGCGACCGGGGCGACGGCATAAAAGGTTTCGCCGAGCCCGACCAAGCCTTCGTCGGTGTGGATGTGCACCCACAGCACATTCGGGAATTCCGCGAGATTGATGGTTTCGACGGCTGTTATTTTCATCTTGTGGACCTTCCTCCTTAAGCGGATGGTGATTCTAGCAGGGCATCAATACAAGCACTCACCGCAGAGGACGCGGAGGACGCAGAGGAAAACCGGAAACGAGGAAAAAATGTGGGAGTTATAAGCAGGCCCGGTACCAAAATGACCCCCGATACTAAGTATTTATTCTCGGATGTTTTTTTGTTTTGCCCTTCCTCTGCGTCCTGAAAGGGTACTCCGACGTGCTACGCACGTAGGGTATCCGCGGTGAGAGCTGCCTTTGCTTTAGAATGATAGCCTGGCATATAGTAAGCTAGGCGACTAATGTAAGGTAGAATGGGCGCCATGTTCCGCGAAGACCTGTCCCGTAATTTTGGCTTCATCCTGAACGACGTCGCGCGCCTGATGCGCACCACTTTCGACCGGCGCGTGAAGTCGCTTGGGCTGACGCGCTCGCAGTGGTGGGTGTTGAACCATTTGTTCCGCAACGACGGCGTGACCCAGTCGGAGCTCGCCGACATCCTCGAAGTAAAGAAGGCCACCCTGGGCCGGCTGCTCGACCGCATGGAACAGAAAGGCTGGGTGCGTCGCGAAGGCCATACCGGCGACCGGCGTGCCAAGCGCGTGTTCCTCACCGATGAAGTCGAACCGGCAATCAAGACCATGCGCGCGGCCGCGGCGGAAGTCCGGCGCGACGCGTTGTCCGGTCTGTCGGCCTCGCAGCAAGAGCAGTTTGTGGATGCGTTGCTCGCCATGAAGGCCAATCTGTCACGGCCGGACAACGGCACCGCGGGCAATGGCGCCCGCAAGCCGAAGCGCTGACATGTCCGCCGCGACCAGCAAAGCCATAATCGTGGTGCATCGCGCAGTGCGAATCGTGCTGCTGGTCATCGTGCCACTGGTCGCGGTCGTTGCCGGCCTGTACATCTATTCCACCGGCGGGCAGGAGGTCGAGACCGATAATGCCTACGTCAAGGCCAACATCGTTCCGATCAGTTCGGCGGTGACCGGGCGCGTGATCGAAGTGCTGGCCCGCGACAATCAGTCCGTCGAGGCCGGCGCAGTGTTGTTCAAGCTCGATCCGCTGCCTTACGAGATCGCCGTGGCCGGCGCGCGCGCGCAGATGGACGTGGCGCGCACCGATGTGCAGTCGCTGCGTGCCGATTACCGCGTCACGCTGCAGGACGCGGCAGAGGCCCGCAGCCGCATCGACTTTCTCGAGAAGCAGCTCGCACGCCAGGAATATCTCAAGGAAAAAGGCATGACGCGCGGCGACACCTACGACGAAGCGCGCCACAACGTCGAGGCCGCAAAACGCCGGCTCGACAGCATTCGCGAGAAGACCAACCGGGTGATCGCCGAGTTGTCCGGCGATCCCAATACGCCGGTCGAACGCCTGCCGCGTTATGCCGAGGCGCGTGCGGC
>JANMYN010000208.1:0-3886 GCA_031382195.1 Betaproteobacteria bacterium | reverse complement strand
CAGAAACGAGGAGCGCACGGCGTCGGCGCAGGGGTATTTCGTCCATGTGTACGTGAATCGCGCCTCGCGCCGATCAACCCCGGTGCCCGCCGACATGCGCGCAGTGCTGGAGAAACTCGTGGCCTAAGGAAAAATCTCAACGCAGCAGCTTCAGCTCCAAATGTTCCCTTGAGTGTTTCACCTTAAGGCGCAAAGGAAACCAAGAGAAATAAATAGTCGGAGCCATCCGATGCGTTGTAGTAGTCGCAACTTAATCTGACGGCCAGTGTCCGCTTTTGGCAAGCCCCACCGGGGGCTTTCTAGAAACGCGAATGTCGCTTCGCGACGCGAAGCGGACCAATAGCCAACCATCGCCGAATCACGTTCCGGAGCATCGACATATCCTCACCTGGTACCAACAAAGGAAAGTGGGATCTCGATTTACCGATCCACGCTCCCCGTCCCGAGTGTCGCCTGATTCACGATCTCGCGCACTTTCTCGTCAATCTGACGACCCAAAGCACGCATCGCCTCGGCCGGGTGCCCCTCCGTCTGTGCACCAACGGGCGCATAACTGACGAAGGTTGTAGCAGACGCGTTCTCGTAAACGTAAACACGCACCGGCATGAGAATCCCGAGGGCTGGATCCTCCGCCAGTAGGCGCCGCGCCCATTCTCGCCGCATGACCTCGAATACAACGGCGCGGCCGGTGTCGACTTTCATCTTCTTCATGATTTCCCGGTAATCCATCGCGGCGACCGTGGTAACGCCGAAGCCGCCGAGCGCCCACTGGAGCTGCTGTACGGTGTCATCGAAACCGCGCGCCGACTTGATTTGAACCGGGTCCAGCGCGAGTGCGCTCCCGGCACTCGCCGCGAGCAGTCCGATGCCGACTGCGGCGCGCGCCAGTAGCGGGAACATGCGCATGCGCAATCGCACTTGCCCGCCTGCTACTTCTTGCCCTTGGGCAAACCGAACACATAGAGGGCATCGCCCAGAAAAAGGTCGCCGATGCTGCCCCCTGCGGAAACTGCCACGAATTGTTCGCCATCTACAGCATAGGTCACACAGGGGGCCAGCACCGCCACATCGCCGGGAATCCGGAAGCGGAACAGCCGCCCGCCGGACTGAACATCGTAGGCGGCGAAATAAGTTTTGGGCGCAAGAGGCGCGTCACGATTGTTATCAGACTCCGCGGTGAACAGGAGATCGCCTGCGGTGGTACACGTTCCGGCATACGCAAGGTTTTCGGTCTTCACCTGCCAGCGGATTTTGCCGGTGGCGACATCCATCGCCGTCAGGGTGCCACTTCTTTGAGCCTGATCCTCCGCCGTATAACTCCACCACCCCCCCGTGCTGCCTACACCCGGAGTCGGATTGGTCTCCGGAATAGCGGTGTAACGCATGGGCAACACATTGCCGGTAATGAACGCGAGCCCTAGGTGCGGATTGAAGGAGGTCGGCCCCCAGTCGGCCCCACCAAGTACACCCGGCTCGACAAGTTGGTCGTTGACCGGCACGATCGGCAAAAAGAGCGGAACCAAAGTCGGAAACAGGTAGGGTCCGGTTGCGCCGGCCGTAGGCGGCCCGGGAGGCGTGAATATGGGTGCTACAAGTTTGCCGTAGGAATTGATACGTCCGCCTTGGGGAACGAACGGGTCTGATTCGCAGAACGGCTGCGTGGGGTGAACGCTTTCGGGTTCGCCGGAAGGCGAGACCACGTTGCTGTGGTTGGGGACCGCGCGCTCGGGACAAGGAATCAAGGGTTCGCCGGTCTTGCGGTCCAGAATGTAAAACCATCCGGTTTTCCCCGCGGCGCCCACTGCCTTGACCGGCCCGTGTCGCCGCATCACGTCGAACAACACCGGTGGGGCCGACTGGTCGTAGTCCCACAAATCGTGATGCACCTCCTGGAAGTGCCATTTGCGCTGCCCGTTCCGCACATCCAGTGCCACTACCGAGGCAGCAAACAGGTTGATGCCGGCCCGGTGCGTGCCATCGAAATCGGGACCCGGATTTCCGGTTCCAAAGATGACAAGTCCCATTTCCGGGTCGTAGGCAGGCGGCATCCAGGGTGCCGCGCCGCCGCGGTTGAATGGATCGGCAAAGGGTGTGCCGCTCAAAGTGGGCCACGTGTCGCTCCCATATTCGCCCGGCCCGGGTACGGTGAAGAATCGCCACAGCAGCGCACCCGAGTTCGCATCGTAGGCACTCATGTAACCGCGCGCTTCGTTTTCGCCACCTGCAATTCCGATCAGCAGCAAGTCGTGTCCCGATGCCGGACCGCCGGACGGAACCAGACTCCTGGGTACAAATACCGGCGGAGAAGTCAGGTAGTACCCCGCGGCGACGTCGCCTATCCTGACCTTTCCCTGGTCCCCGAAGCTGCTGACGTGCGCGCCGGTTGCCGCATCCAGCGCCCATAAGACGGCGTCCTGCGTCGGCATATATACACGGCCATTTCCGTAGGCCACGCCGCGGGTGCTGCGGATGTTGGACTGGCCGCGCACTTCCGGGACAGCTCCCAGCGGAAGATACACGCGCCATAGCTGTGCTCCGGTCCCGGCATCGAGCGCAATTACGCTCTGTTCCGGGCTGAAATAATTCCCGGGATCCGCGAAGTACATGACTCGCCCAACAACGAGGGGCACCGGAGAAAAGGTGTAGAACAAATCGGGAGCGAGGCCGGTGTGGAACACCCACTTCAACTCCATCTTGTGTACGTTGTGTCTGTTGATCTTGGCGAGCTTCGAAAAACGCGTCTGCGCGTAGTCGCCGCCAAAAGTGGGCCATTCGTCCTTTGGATAGCCGGGCCCATCCGCCCCGAGGGCCAATGCCGCTGGGAACAACCCGAGCAAGGACAGCATCAGGATCTTAGATAGATTTCCAAACATTCCTCCGCGCCTTGAATGCATGTTCGCGTCCCCCTTTTGGTATCCCTACGTGTTTGAGAAACATCCTATCCGTCGAGCGCTTCCTTCGGATCGACTTATGAGAACCAAAGCCGAGAAAAGTCCGTAGCGAGGCACAGAGAGCGATACCCGCTCACGTCATTCCGTGTCACTCGCAATGCACGAATCTTTGGCTAAGTTGCAGAGTGGTACAGGTCGTACCTTAAGGAAGGGCCGCTGCAGCCCGAAGAGGTAAATCAATTAAACCGGATAACGCCCGGTTCTGTATTCCGGTGTCCAAACCCAATTTATCGTACGCTTGGGGTACCAGTGGCGCAAGCGCTACCCCGAGACAGCAATCGGTCGCCCTGCGCGCATCAAAGCGGGCCCAGCCCGCAAATCCGAATTACTTTTCCGCCCCGCCTCGTGACCCGTCTTCCCGCCGTAGAGAGGAGATAGTCCATCACCGCTCGATCGCCGCGCTTCAGTTCGAATGGGAGAAGTATCTCCACTGGCAGGAGCAGCATAGTGATCGATAGCCATGCATGACGGGTCTTGGCCGGTTTTTGCCTTTCGCTCGCCGGACTAAAGTTCCCAAGAAGCGGACATCGTCTGTCAGATGGAGTCGTGACTAACACAGGTGAGTACAACCCGTCCCGCCATTGCCTGGTCATGTGACATTGGCAACTGGGAACTTTTTGAAGTGTATTTCCTTGCCTGCTTTTCTTTGCGCCCTAAAAGGGCGCTCCACGCTAGAAGGGTCCCCAGAGAGGTTCCCACAAGGGTATACCGGCGTTGCCATAACCGAGGTGACGCCCATAACTCCGACGTGCTATGCACGTAGGGTATTTGCGTCGAGGTGTAGCCTTTACTACTCGAGATCGTCGAATTCATTGCCGTAGCGCACCGTACCTGAAGCCCCGGCGAATGCGCCGGGCTCGAGCTCGATTGCCATGAAGGATTTCTCGTGCGCGGGAAACGGACACTTCAACCCGAATCGGGTCGCCGGTACGAAG
>JANMYN010000188.1:0-18356 GCA_031382195.1 Betaproteobacteria bacterium | reverse complement strand
GTTTGAACGCCTGCGGCGTTTCGTTTAGAATCCGCCCTTCGACAGGCGCGTAGCTCAGCTGGTTAGAGCATCACCTTGACATGGTGGGGGTCGTTGGTTCGAGTCCAATCGCGCCTACCAGCTTCCTTAAGGACAGAAATGGGTTCCCGAACGTGCACGTTCGAATCACTGTATCGTCTCTGAACCCCGTTTCATTCAGTCCAGTAGTAAAAAAGTGCGGTTTGCCGCACTTTTTTTATTTTGGATTTTCAAAAAATGCCGTCCATTCGATTACCTGACGGATCGCTTAGAGCGTTCGACAAGCCGGTTACGGTTGCGGAGGTCGCCGCGTCGATTGGCGCAGGTTTGGCGCGTGCCGCGCTGGCGGGGCGAGTCGACGGCAAGCTGGTCGATACCTCGTTTGTGATCGATCATGACGCAGACTTGGCAGTGGTGACTGAAAAGGATGCCGAAGGCGTCGATATCCTGCGACACTCGACTGCCCACCTGCTGGCCCATGCGGTCAAGGAACTCTTCCCCGACGCCCAGGTCACCATCGGCCCGGTGATCGAGGACGGATTCTATTATGATTTTTCCTACCAACGCCCATTCACGCCCGAGGACCTTGCCGCGATCGAAAAGCGCATGGCGGAAATCGCCAGGCGTGATATCAAAGTAGAGCGACAAGTCTGGGATCGCGACAAGGCAGTCGAGTTCTTCAAGGGCCAGGGCGAGCACTACAAGGCGCAGATCATCAGCGCCATTCCGGGTAACGAGTCGATTTCGCTTTATTCGCAGGGCAATTTCACCGACCTGTGCCGGGGTCCCCATGTGCCTTCCACCGGCAAGCTCAAGGTATTCAAGCTGCTGAAAGTTGCGGGTGCCTATTGGCGTGGCGATTCGAAGAACGAAATGCTGCAGCGGGTCTATGGCACTGCGTGGGCGAAGAAGGAAGATCTCGACGCCTACCTGTTTCGCTTGGAAGAGGCAGAAAAGCGCGACCATCGCAAGCTTGGCAAGCAACTCGACCTGTTCCATACCCAGGAAGAGGCCCCCGGGATGGTGTACTGGCATCCGAAAGGCTGGGCGATCTGGCAGCAAGTAGAGCAGTACCTGCGCAGGACGCTTTCCCATCGCGGCTACCAGGAAGTGCGTACCCCGCAGATCATGGACCGTTCCCTGTGGGAGCGCTCGGGGCACTGGGAGAACTACCGCGAATTGATGTTCACGACCGAATCGGAAAAGCGTGACTACGCGGTCAAGCCGATGAGCTGTCCAGGACATGTGCAGATTTTCAACCAGGGCCTGAAGAGCTATCGTGATCTGCCTTTGCGGCTGGCCGAGTTCGGCGCCTGCCATCGCAATGAGCCTTCGGGCGCCTTGCATGGAATCATGCGGGTGCGCGGTTTCACCCAGGATGACGCCCATATTTTCTGCACCGAGGACCAGGTGCAGGGCGAAGCGCTGGCGTTCATCGACCTGCTGCGGAAAGTCTATGCGGACTTCGGATTCACCGAGATCCTGATCAAGCTGTCCACGCGTCCTCTCAAGCGCATCGGAGCGGATGAAACCTGGGACAAAGCGGAGCACTCGCTAAGGGCGGCGCTTGACGCAAAAGGCCTCAAATGGGACTTAAATCCGGGTGAAGGTGCGTTTTACGGCCCGAAAATCGAATTCTCGCTGAAAGATTCGATCGGCCGCGTCTGGCAATGCGGGACGTTGCAACTGGATTTCGAGCTGCCGGGTCGCCTCGGGGCGGCCTATGTCGCCGAAGACAACAGCCGGCGGCTGCCGGTCATGCTGCACCGGGCGATTCTGGGCTCAATGGAGCGGTTTATCGGCATCCTGATCGAACACTACGCCGGTGCGATGCCGTTATGGCTCGCGCCCGAGCAGGTCGTCGTCCTAAATATCTCCGAGCATCAGGCCGATTATGCCGGCAAAGTGGCCCTTCAACTCGATGAAGCCGGGTTCCGCGCTTTTGCGGACTTGAGAAACGAGAAAATTACCTATAAAATCCGGGAACATAGTTTGCAGAAGCTGCCTTACCAACTGGTGGTTGGTGATAAAGAGGTGGCGGTAAACGCCGTTGCCGTGCGTACCCGTAGTGGGAGCGATCTCGGGCAGATGTCGCTTGATGAATTCATCAAGCGGTTGAAATCCGAATTGCCGCATCCGGGAAGCGCGGCTTAATTTTTTGATGGAGGCTTGCTTATAGCTCAGGACAGGGATGTCAGGATCAACGGTGAAATAACTGCGCCGGAGGTCCGGCTCATCGGTATCAAGGGTGAGCCAATCGGGGTCGTCAGTCTCGCCCAGGCGAATGCCATGGCGGAAGAACTGGAAATCGATCTGGTAGAAATCGCGCCAACTGCTCAGCCGCCGGTCGCGCGACTGATGGACTTTGGAAAGTTCAAGTACAGCGAGGCCAAAAAGAAGCACGAGGCCAAGCTCAAGCAGAAGCAGATTCAGGTCAAGGAAGTGAAATTCCGACCAGGTACGGACGACGGTGACTATCAGATCAAGTTGCGCAACCTGACCCGCTTTCTGACCGAAGGCGATAAAACCAAAATAACCCTGCGTTTTCGCGGCCGGGAAATGGCGCACCAGGAATTTGGATTCAAGCTGTTGGAAAGGGTCAAGGCCGACCTCGAGCCGTTTGGTGTCGTCGAGCAGTTTCCGAAAATGGAAGGCCGGCAAATGGTCATGGTGCTGAGCCCCAAGAAAAAGTGATTTGTGATTGGTAATTAGTTGCTGGTGTCCAGTGAGTTGGGGGAAAGGCTTTTGCCAATCACCGGTTACCAATCACTATTCACCGTTTTCAAACAAGTGATTCCCAGGCAACAAAGCGCCTCGCGAGGGGACGCCTGGAGTCAAGCTAAAATATTAAGGAGTCATTTTGCCCAAGCTCAAGTCCAAGAGCGGTGCGGCCAAGCGTTTCAAGGCGCTCGGTAGCGGCCGTTTCAAGCGCACGCAGGCCAACCTGCGCCACATCCTCACCAAGAAGTCGACCAAGCGCAAACGCCATTTGCGCGGCAATACGGCCGTGAGCCCGTCGGATCACGGCCATATTCGATCGATGCTTCCCTACGCGTAACCGGAGACCACCATGCCAAGAGTCAAACGTGGTGTCACCGCGCGTGCGCGGCACAAAAAGGTCCTCGAAAAATCAAAGGGCTTTCGCGGTCGTCGCGGCAATGTCTACAGGATCGCCAAGCAGGCGGTCATGCGCGCAGGTCAATATTCGTACCGTGACCGGCGTCGCAAGAAACGCGATTTCCGCGCATTGTGGATCGTGCGCATCAACGCTGCTGCAAGGGAATTCGGAATGACCTACAGCACTCTGATCAATGGGCTCAAGAAAGCAGCGATCGAGGTCGATCGCAAGGTTCTCGCCGACATTGCCGTATTCGACAAAACTGCCTTTGAACGAATCGCGAGTCAGGCAAAAGCCAGCCTCGGCACCTGATTCGGGAAAGCGAATTCAAAAGGAGGCTGTCAGGCCTCCTTTTTTTATTCAGTCTCAAATTAACCGGACCAAGGCGTTTATTCAGTCATAACCGCGACGAGATGCAGAACCTCGACGGCATCATTGCCGACGCGAAATCGAATTTCGAAAGCATCACCGAACTTGCCGACCTCGAGCAGGCCAAGGCGCGTTTTCTCGGCAAGAATGGTGCGCTTACGGAATTGCAGAAAGGACTCGGAAAATTATCTGCCGAGGAGCGTCCGCGAGCAGGTGCTCTGTTCAACAATGCCAAGATTCAGATCGAGGCCCTGTTGCAGGGTCGTCGCGAAGCCATCGCGGAGGCTTCCCTGCAAGCCCGGCTTGCAGAGGAAGCGCTCGATGTCACGCTGCCCGGACGCGGGCGCAGTAGCGGCGGGGTCCATCCGGTCATTCGCACATGGCAGCGCGTCGAAGCGATCTTCCGTTCGGTGGGGTTCGACGTCGCCGACGGTCCCGAGATTGAGACTGATTGGCACAATTTTACGGCACTCAACCAGCCCGAGAATCATCCTGCACGATCCATGCACGATACGTTTTATGTCGAGGGCGGGTTGCTGCTTCGTACCCATACCAGCCCGATGCAGGTACGTTACGCCCGCACTCATAAGCCGCCAATCAAGGTGATCTCACCGGGCCGAACTTATCGGGTTGATTCCGATGCGACGCATTCGCCCATGTTTCATCAAGTCGAAGGATTGTGGCTTGACGAGAACATCAGCTTCGCTGATCTGAAAGGCGTCTACTCCGATTTCCTGCGCAGGTTTTTCGAAACCGACGAACTACATGTGCGCTTCCGGCCTTCATTCTTTCCATTCACCGAGCCGTCAGCTGAAATTGACATGGCTTTCGCAAGCGGGCCGCATAAGGGACGGTGGCTGGAGATTTCCGGCGCCGGCCAGGTGCATCCAAACGTAGTGCGTAACTTCGGGCTTGACCCCGAGCGCTACACCGGCTTCGCCTTCGGCAGCGGATTGGAGCGTCTGACCATGCTGCGCTATGGCATAGACGACCTTCGGCTGTTCTACGATGGCGATCTGCGCTTCCTCAGGCAGTTCAACTGATATGCAATTCTCGGAAAGCTGGTTGCGCACCCTGGTCGACCCCAAGCTGACCACGTCGGCATTTACCCATCTGCTGACCATGTCCGGCCTTGAAGTCGAAGAATGTCGCGACGTCGCGCCGCCATTTTCCGGCGTACTGGTGGGAGAAATTCTCAAAGTCGAAAAGCATTCGAACGCCGACAAGCTGAAGGTGTGTCAGGTGGACGTCGGCGGTGCTCAGCCACTTGGAATCGTCTGCGGCGCGCCCAACGTTGCCGCTGGAATGAAAGTACCATGTGCGCTGGTGGGCGCCCGCTTACCGGGCGCCGCGCCGGATCAGCCGCTCGAAATCAAGGCCGCGACCGTGCGCGGCGTTGAAAGCCACGGCATGCTTTGCTCTGCGCGCGAATTGGGTTTGTCCGAAGACCACGGCGGACTGCTGAAACTAGGCGAAGATGCACCGATCGGCCGGGACGTGCGCGAAGTGCTGGCGCTCAATGATCGGATATTCTTAGTCAAGCTCACACCGAATCGCGCCGATTGTCTGTCGGTGCTCGGCATGGCGCGCGAAGTGGCGGCTCTGACACGCGCACCGCTGCGGCCTCCGAAAATTCCCGCTGTTCCGAACGTGACTACGGTGACATTTCCAGTAAAGATTTCGGCGCCGGAAGGTTGCGGCCGCTTCAGCAGTCGAGTCATACGCAACGTAAATGCGAACGCGTCTTCGCCAGATTGGATGAAGCTGCGTCTGGAGCGTGCCGGACAGCGTTCAATCTCGGCCCTGGTCGACGTCACCAATTACGTCATGCTCGAACTTGGACGTCCGTTGCACGTTTACGATCTGGACAAGTTGCGGGGTGGCATCGATGTGCGCTTCGGCCGCAAGGGCGAAAAGCTGAAGCTGCTCAATGAACAGAGCGTGGAACTTGACGAAAGCGTCTTGGCCATCACCGACGAGAGCGGACCAATCGGGCTGGCCGGCATTATGGGCGGCGACAGTACCAAAGCCGACCTCGATACCCGCAACGTATTCCTTGAAGCCGCGTTCTTTTTTCCGAATGCCATTGCCGGCAGGGCGCGGCGCTACAATTTTACGAGTGACGCGGCACACCGTTTTGAACGCGGTGTCGACTTCGAAAACAATATCGATGGTATCGAGCGTGCCACCGCACTGATAATGGAAATCTGCGGCGGCGAGCCGGGTCCGACAGTAGACAACGTGACAAAGCTGCCCCAGCGGCGGTCCGTCAAAATGAGAGTCTCGCGGGCACGCAAGATCATCGGGATGCAGATCCCCTCGGACGAAATGGCGGATATCTTTACCCGCCTGGATTTCAAGTTCCGTCGCGAAGGCGGGGGCGCCGACGAGTTTTTTGTCGTTACGCCGCCCAGTTATCGCTTCGACATCGAAATCGAAGAAGACCTCATCGAGGAAGTCGCTCGAATTTATGGCTTCGAGCGCATACCTGCCAATCCCCCGCTTGCTGCGGCCAGTATGCCGGCCTTACCCGAACAGCGCCGCTCGCTCCACGATTTGCGGGAGCGCCTGGCCGCTGCAGGCTACCAGGAGGTCGTCAGCTACAGTTTCGTGGAAGAAGGGTGGGAAACGGATTTTGCGGGGAATGCAGAGCCGATCCGCTTACTCAACCCGATCGCAAGTCAGCTTGCCGTGATGCGATCGAATCTGATCGGCGGATTAATTGCCAACGTGCGCTACAACCTGAATCGCAAGCTAGATCGGGTGCGCATTTTTGAAGTTGGACGAGCCTTTTTGCGCGACGCCGGCGTGAGGGATGGCGACCTGGACGTGGCAGGCGTTCGCCAGCCCATGCGTATCGCCGCAGCGGCATTTGGCCCCGTGGACGAAGAGCAGTGGGGCAGGGTTGCACGTGGCGTGGATTTTTTCGATGTCAAACACGACCTCGAGATGCTATTAGCGCCCGCGCAGGCCCGCGTCGAGCCCGCGCCTCATCCGGCGATGCATCCGGGGCGTAGCGCGCGGGTGCGGATGAATGGCGTGGAAATCGGATGGATCGGGGAGTTGCATCCCCGGTTACAGCGCAAATACGAGTTGCCGGCGCCGCTGGTTATCTTTGAAACGGACGCGGAACCGCTACTTGCCCGCAGCTTGCCGCAGTACAACGAGATGTCGAAATTTCCGCCGGTACGGCGCGATCTGGCATACATCTTCGACGAAAAAATCCCGGTTCAGTCGATCTTGGATAGCCTGATTCGCTCGAAAGCGCCCATTGTCGCTACCGTTTCCGTGTTTGACTTATATCGTGGTAAAGGCATTGAAAACGGCAAAAAAGGTCTTGCATTCCGAGTGTTATTGCAAGATACTCAAAAAACTCTAACCGATGCAGAAGTGGACGCCGCGCTGGCGGATTTGCGCAGGGTTCTGGAACAAGAATACGGTGCCAAGCTCCGACAATAAGGTGAACCGATGACACTGACCAAAGCCGACCTGGCGGATTTATTGTTCGAAAAAGTGGGCCTGAACAAGCGAGAAGCCAAGGATATGGTGGAATCGTTTTTCGAAGAAGTACGCATGGCCCTGGAAAATGGCGACGGCGTGAAACTGTCCGGTTTCGGCAATTTTCAGTTGCGCGACAAACCGCAGCGGCCCGGCCGCAATCCCAAGACCGGCGAAGAAATACCGATCACGGCGCGTCGCGTCGTGACATTTCATGCCAGCCAGAAACTGAAGGCGATGGTCGAGAAGAACTACGGTGGACAGCAGCAACCACAGCAGCAATCCTAGGGCACCGCTGCCCCCAATTCCCGCCAAGCGTTACTTCACCATCGGTGAAGTAAGTGAGCTATGCGGCGTAAAGCCGCATGTTTTGCGTTACTGGGAGCAGGAGTTTACTCAGCTCAAGCCGGTGAAACGGCGCGGCAACCGCCGCTATTACCAGCATCACGAAGTATTGCTTATCCGCCGTATTCGCGAGCTTTTATATGAGCAGGGATTTACCATCAGCGGCGCGCGAGCCCGGCTGGATGAATCCATTGTGCAGATGAAATCGGCGGTACTCTCCAAGTCCAATCCCGCGTTCTTACGTGGGGAAATCCAGAGCCTGCTCGATATCCTGCGCGAGTAACGTGTCGGCCAACGGGCCTGCTATAATCATTTGGTAAATTTCGGGGCGTAGCGCAGCCTGGTAGCGTACCTGCATGGGGTGCAGGTGGTCGGAGGTTCAAATCCTCTCGCCCCGACCAATTTTTCCGCGTCAACAACCACTGGCCGGCAGACTTTCGAGAAGAATGAACGGACGGGAAGTAAACGTTTCCAGTTCTTTCGTTCATCGGGACGACGTCCGCACCAGCCGATTCTTCCGATGCGTATTCTCCTGAGCAACGACGACGGGTATTTCGCGCCCGGTCTCGCCGAGCTCGCGGAGGCCTTGTCGAAAATCGCGGAAATCATCGTGGTCGCGCCCGAGCGCGACCGCAGCGGTGCCAGCAATTCCCTTACGCTTGATCGTCCCTTGCTGGTCAGGCGTTCCCACAGTGGATTTCACTACGTCAACGGCACGCCGACGGACTGCGTGCATCTTGCTGTAACCGGGCTGCTCGACAAACTGCCGGATATGGTGATATCAGGCATCAATCACGGCGCAAATATGGGCGACGACACCATCTACTCCGGCACTGTCGCGGCGGCAACCGAGGGCTTTCTGCTGGGTATCCCGTCGGTTGCCGTATCGCTGGCCAGCAAATCGGCAGGCAACTATGCGACTGCCGCGCGAGTCGCGTGCGAATTGTTCGGGCGCTTTCGGAATCGACCTCTCGCGTCGCCATTGTTGCTGAACGTGAATGTGCCCGATGTCCCCTACGATCAGTTGCAGGGCATCGAAGTGACACGGCTTGGCAGACGTCATAAGGCCGAGGCGGTCGTCAAAACCACCAATCCGCGCGGTGAGACGGTTTACTGGGTCGGTGCGGCGGGGGGTGCGCAGGATGCAGGTGCGGGCACGGACTTCAATGCAGTCACGCATGGCAAGGTATCGATCACGCCATTACAGATCGACCTGACCCAGTACAACAGCCTCGATCAAGTACGTTCCTGGCTCGGCGAGCCCGTGCTCCCGTAATGCGCCGACAGTGCACAAGCCCAGGGCTTTTTCGGCCAGATGAATAACAGGATAGCCGGCATAGGCATGACCTCGCAGCGCACGCGCATGCGCATGATCGAGCGCCTGCGCGACCAGGGCGTGAAGGACGAAGTGGTATTGAGGGCCATGGCGGAAATTCCGCGTCACATATTTGTCGACGAGGCACTGGCAAGCCGCGCTTATGACGATGTGGCGCTGCCGATCGGATTCGGCCAGACCATTTCCAATCCGTTTACCGTCGCGCGCATGGTCGAAATTGCACGAGGCGGCCGTGAACTGGGCAAGGTGCTGGAGATTGGTACTGGTTGCGGATATCAGGCAGCAGTCCTCGCCCGTGTCGCCCGCCAAGTCTATTCGCTGGAACGACTGGGCGGACTGCTGTCGAAAGCCAGAGTAAGGTTGCGCGAACTCGGTCTGCGCAACATCAAACTAAAGCATGGCGACGGCCATGCGGGCCTGAAGGAGCAAGGACCGTTCGACGCGATAGTCATGGCGGCGGCGGCGACTCACCTGCCGGAAATGCTGGCGGATCAACTGGACGAAGGAGGGCGCTTGGTATTGCCACTGGGCACAAGGGAACAACGGCTCGTCCTGGTCGAACGCAATTTGGACGCCTTCACGCAGTCTGTGCTCGATGAAGTCAAGTTCGTGCCGCTGATTGCTGGAGTTTCCGCATGACTCATTTGCCATTGCGCCATTATTGGCCTGAATTCGTGATGGGCGTGGTAGCCGTCCTAATGACTGCTTGCGGTTCGACTCCAACGGCCGCGCCCGTGATCGAACGTTCTCCTAACGCCACGGCGGCGAAGGCCGGACCGGCCGTACCGGCCGCATCGCGTGCCGTCCCAGCGGCGTCCAAACCGCAGACTTCGGCGCCAGTCAGTCCGCCGGTCCCTGTCGCGCCGGCACCGGCAATCGCAAATTCGGAAAAACCACCCAGTCCGACAATAGAAAAAAATCTGCCGCCAGTTGAGGAACCGACAACCAAACCTTATCGCGAAGGCGACTGGCGACCCGAGTATCACATCGTAAAGAAGGGTGACACGCTGTATAGCCTCGCGCTTGACTATGGTCAGGATTACCGCGAGCTGGCGGCATGGAACAATCTGGAAGATCCGGGTCTGATCAAGATTGAGCAACGCCTGCGACTGTTTCCTCCAGGCAGCATCGGGGAGGCTACGACCGCTCCGCCGACGCCGCTTCCGGCCCCCGTCGCGGCGCCGCTGTTCTCCGAACCCAAAGCGCGCAAGCTGCCGTATTCCGAGCAGGTTCTTTCACAACTGAAATCGCCCGTGCCGAAATCACCGGCAGCCCCGACTTCGTCCGGCGCCGCAGCCGCGCAACCGTCAGCCAAGACGCCGACTGCCCATGCAGCGGGTGCACCGTTGCCACCGCCTGCGCAAAAGGATGTTCCTGCCGGCGACAGCAAAATGAACTGGGAATGGCCCGCGCAAGGCAAGCTGTTATATGGATTCGGGCAGGGCTCAAATCAGAAGGGGGTTGGGATCGAAGGACGCAGCGGCCAACCTGTGCTGGCCGCCGCACCCGGCAAAGTGGTATACAGCGGGAGTGGACTGCGTGGTTATGGAAAACTAATCATCATTAAACACAATGCATCCTATCTGAGCGTGTACGCGCACAATAGTCAGATCCTCGTGAAGGAAGGGCAAACCGTGGCGAAAGGTCAGAAGATTGCCGAAATCGGTGATACCGACAGTGATCGCAGCGCATTGCATTTCGAGATCCGCCGTCTTGGCAAACCAATCGATCCGCTTCTGTACCTGCCTGAACGCGCCGCATGAACGAGGACACCCTCTCATCCCAGGAACAGGGGGTCGAAGAACCCACTTCCGCTGAAGACGCGGCCGGCGAAGATTACTTCGGTCCCGATGTCCTGAGCGACGTCACGCAGCTCTATTTCAACGATATCGGGCAGAATGAACTTCTGTCCGTGGAAGATGAGGTCAGACACGCGCGCCGGGCCAGGGACGGGGATTTCACCGCGCGCCAAACGATGATCGAACACAACCTGCGGCTCGTAGTGAATATCGCCAAGCACTACAACGGCCGTGGCTTGCCGTTATTGGATTTGATCGAGGAAGGTAATCTGGGGTTGATCCACGCACTGGAAAAATTCGATCCCGAGCGCGGATTCCGCTTTTCGACTTATGCAACCTGGTGGATCCGTCAGAGCATCGAGCGCGCCATCATGTGTCAATCCCGTACGATTCGTCTACCCGTGCATGTGATCAAGGAACTGAACACGGTGTTGCGGGCGATGCGCCATCTGGAGACGCACTCCGAGCGCGATCCCACCGTCGACGACGTGTCGCATTTGGTTGGTTTGCCGGCGCATCGGGTGCGGCGGTTGCTGTCGTTGAACGAACGCATGACATCGCTGGATGCGCCGCTGGATATCGATCCGATGTTATCCGTAGGCGAATCCATCGCGGACGAAAATACGCTGCCTCCGGATGTCAGACTGGAGAATCTCGAGATCGAGCATCACCTGCACGACTGGCTGAATCTGCTTAATGAACGCCAGCGCAGCGTGATCGAGCGCCGCTACGGATTGAACGGCCTGGAAATCCATACGCTGGAGCAGTTGGCGCAGAGCCTGGACCTAACCAGGGAGAGGGTCCGGCAGATCCAGATCGAAGCGCTGGAAAGCCTGCGCAAAATCCTGCGCCGCAGCGGCATATCCCGCGAGACCTTGCTTTAGCGGCCCTAAGAGAACCCGGGACGTCAGGTTCTCAACGCAGCGCCCTGACGGCGTCGCGCAAAGCATGCAGATTGCCGCGCTCGGCTTCCCTGCCATAGCGCAATGACACATACAGAGCGCTGATCCTGTGCGCGGCATCCCTGAGCTCGGGAAATTGCATTGACACCCTGGCGGCAAAATCGCGCGGCCCTTCGGCGGGTTTTCGCGCCGCGCCGCGCTTGGCCATCGCATTGCAATAGGACAGGTAAGCGCGTTGCACGGGATCGGGACGCGCTGCGCTGACTCTGAGGAGCAGCGCCAATGACAACGCCAGAATAATGATGCCGCTGACAGCGGTGAGAATAATCACCATGTTCTGCCAGGTAACTTCTGCCAGGCCGAACTGCGCCAGAAAGCGCATCTGGCGGTCCGGGTTGTAACCCAGCACCCATTGGTTCCAGGTGTTGGCCACGGCATCCAAGGCGAAACGGGCCTGTTTCAGCCAGTTGAAGCCCTCGCGCGCCAGCAGGGGTCGATCAGTTTCCGGTACCGCCGCCGCCAATCCGCGCTCTATGCGCAAAGGCGAAACTGCCGCAGTCGGGTCCACTCTGACCCAGCCTTCCTCGGGCAACCATACCTCCGACCACGCGTGCGCATCGGACTGGCGCACCACGACATAGCCATCCACAGGATTGACTTCGCCGCCCAGGTAGCCGGTGACAACACGCGCCGGGATGCCGGCGGCCCGCATGAGAAAAGTGAATGCCGATGCATAGTGCTCGCAGAATCCGCGGCGCGTCTCGAAGAGGAATTGATCGACCGGGTCCGCGTCGAGTTTCGGCGGCTCGAGCGTATAGACAAAAGGCTGTTCGCGAAACATGGTCAGCGCGCGCGACACGATATCGCGATCGCTGCCGCCTTCCGCGCGCCACTGCGAAACCAGGGCGCGCGCGCGCGGGGATGCTTCAGTAGGCAGACGCCGCGCCAGGCGCAAGGTGCCGGACGATTCGTCGACGCCGACGCGATACTGCGGCGACGAACGCATGTTGTAGCGCAGGCGCTCGCGCACGATGCGTCGCGACAGCAACTGATAATCCGTGGTGATGTAGGCGTCGCTCGGCACCATCAGCGGCAGGTCGATGGCGAACAACCAATACCTGTCATGGGATTCCATCGTGACGCTGTATCGCAGCGGCGCGCCGAGGGCTTCCACTTTCAGCTCGCGGGCGGTCAGGTTGAGTCCGGCCCGCCAGGTCCGGCCGTCATAATTCCACAGCACCGGACCGCGCCAATAGAGTTGCGAGGGTTTCTCCGGCTGATTTTCGAACAAGACCCTGAACGCCACTGCATCCGACAGGCTCAGCGTACTGACATCGCCCGGGGCCATGCTCTCGGACAACCCGCTCTTGGCCGAATAATTGATCTGCGGCAGGCCCCACAGCGGACCTTGCACACGCGGAAACAGCAAAAACAGCGCCAGCATGATGGGCACGCCCTGCAGAATGATCGTCGCCGCATGGCGCAACACCGAATCCAGTTTGGGCCGATCCGCATGATGCTGCAGGGCGATCATCGTCGCCGTGATCACCCAGACGACCAGCAGCATGTAGAGCGCCGTTGGAATCGACTGCGAGTAAAAGAAATTGGTGACGACCAGGAAATAGGCCAGCAGAACGGCCACCATGGTGTCGCGCGGCTTGACCATCTCCATGACTTTCAGGGCCATCATGACCGTCAGCATTGCCACGCCGACGTCGCGCCCGTACAACGTGCGATAGGACAGCGCGATGCCTGCCATGCAAGCCAGCGCAAGCAAGATGAGCAGCCATTTGGGCGGCAGCTTTCGATGCCGCCATCCAATATAGAAACGCGCCAGCAGCACGACGGCCACCAGCGCCGGAATCCACGTGGGCAGATGCACGGTGTGTGGCGCGATGACCATCGCCAGCGAAATCAGGATCGCGGTCAGATTGATTAGACCCAGATCGATCGCGTTCATGGTTTGAATAGTGCCAGTGCGCGTAGGCAGCGGTCGCGATGCAGCGCGCCCGAATCCGGTTCGTATTCGGTGCCAGGCAGGCGCAACCCGTACCGCAATCCGGCGGATTCCGATTCAAGCACCCAGCGCGTCAGCCGGGACAACTTTGCTTCCATTCCAAGGGTATGCGCAATGTCGCCGAAGTCCAGCCACAGTTCCGCGGCGGCGCTGCCGGAAAATTGTTTGGACAGAAAAATCTCGTTGCGGGCGAACGCTTTCCAGGCGATGCGCCGCGGCGAATCGCCTGGGTGAAACGTGCGCAGGCCGGCGAAGTCTTCCTCACCGGCACCGGCCGCGGAGCCCTCGCCGCTGGCTGCTTGCGCCGGGGGCAGGGAAATATTGCCCGGCTCGGGTTTCGGGTAGACCAGGCAGTGCATGTCGAGATCGACGATTGCCCATGCGTAGTACAGACCGAGCGGATAAGTCGTAAAAATCCGCAAGCGTCCGGGATACAGCAGCCCGCGGTTTGCGGCCGGCATTTTTGCTTCAACTTCTCGGGAAGCTCCGGCGACGACATCGAAGTATTCCGGCTGCTGGCCGGGAAGCTGAAGCGCAAGACTCATCCGGGGCAACGACCCGGGATTTTCAACCTGCACGCGAAAAGCCGCGAGTTCGCCTGCAAATACGGGAATTGCCTTGCCCGGCCGCAAGGCGATGCGCGCAAGATTGCGCCACGTATGCAGCATCGAAACCATGCCGTTGCCGGCGAGCAGGAATACGAGTACGTAGCCCAGGCTGAGGTTGTAATTGATGGAACCGATGAGCATAAGCAGCAGGGTCACGCCGAACATCAACCCGCCACTGGTGGGAAGGATGTAAACGCGGCGCTGACCAAGCACGACTGGACCGATTTCCGGTCCCTTCGGCGGAAAAATCCAGTCGCCGATCCGGTCGCGTAGTGGAAGCCGAGAGGCCTGAGGCGTAAGGCGTGAGGTAAAGGGCAAGGTGCCGAACAACGCGCCTGCAAAATATTTTCTACGCCTCACGCCGCTGGCCTTACGGAATAGCCACTTCCGCGAGCAGGCGTTCGGCAAGCTGACTGCTGCCGAGCGAAGCATAGCCGGTCACCGGATAGAGCCGATGGCCCGCCACACTCGGCAATACCGCTTGGACGTCCTCTGGAATTACTTCGCCGCGACCATCCATGAACGCCCAGGCGCGCGCGGCGTTTAGCACTGCGAGCCCGGCGCGTGGCGACAATCCGTTGACGAAATCCGCGGATTGCCTCGTATACCGGATGAGGGCCTGCACATAGTCGAGCAATGCCGGAGCCGTGAAAATCCGTCTGACCCTTGCCTGCAAGTCGAGCAGGTCCGCGGTGGCCAGCGCCGGAGTCAGATCCGAAATCATGTCACGGCGTTCCCGGCCTTCGAGCAGGGTCCGTTCTGCGGCGGCGTCCGGATATCCCAGATGGATGCGCATCAGGAAGCGGTCTAGTTGGGACTCGGGCAAGGGGAAGGTGCCGACCTGGTGCGAGGGATTTTGCGTAGCGACGACGAAGAAGGGTTCCGGCAGCGGACGCGTCTGGCCTTCGGTGGTTACCTGGTGTTCCTCCATCGCTTCGAGCAGGGCACTTTGTGCTTTCGGCGTTGCGCGGTTCACTTCATCGGCGAGAATGACCTGCGAAAACACCGGGCCGGGGTGGAATTTGAATGTCGAACTGTCGCGGTCGAAGATCGACACCCCGAGGATATCCGCGGGCAGCAGATCGCTGGTGAACTGAATGCGCTGAAAATCCAGCCCGAGTGTCCTCGCCAGCGCATGCGCGAGCGTGGTTTTACCCACGCCGGGGAGATCTTCTATGAGCAAGTGGCCACGCGCGAGTATGCAGGCGAGGGTCAATCGTATCTGGTGTTCTTTGCCAAGAATAATCCGGCCGATCTGTTCAATGACGGGTAATAGTGCGTGCGACATGAGTATGGGCTGGGCCTGACGGTTGGCGAGATATGGCGGAACCGACTCCCGAGACCCGGGCTGTCGGTTTATGCCGCTGAGCAGTTTACCTCAGGGCGCCTGAATTGCCGTTCCGGGCAGGGCGGGTACGCGGATGTTGGTGAGATTCCGGCTCACTTGCTTCAGAGTTGCGTCGCTCTTGGCGGGCCCGATGGTGAATCCCAGTGCGCTCATTAATGCAAGCATTTTGTGATTGGCTGCGAGCACGAAGCCTTCCATAACCTGCAGTCCGCGGCTGAGTGCCGCTTGCATCAGGCAGATCATCAGCGTCCTGCCAATACCGCGATGCTGCCAGGCGTCCGCCACAACGATCGCAAATTCGCAGCTCTTGTCGTCGGGATTGATGACGTAACGCGCGACGCCAATTTCCACTTCGAGCCCGTTCTCGGTAATGGCCGCAATTAACGCCATCTCATGGTCATAGTCCACCTCCGTAAAGTGCGTCAGCATCCGCTCGGTCAATTCGTTGAGCGCGCTGAAAAATCGGAAATACTTTGCCTCTTCTGAAAGGTTGTGAACGAATTCCCGCTCAATTTTCCTGTCCTCGGGCCGGATCGGACGTATGACGATCCGGGTGCCGTCGGGGAGCGACCAATTCAGAACCAGATGCGTTGGGTAAGTTCGCGCCTGCATGTGTAATCATCAAGTGGACAGCGGGCAAGGGTAGCCGATCCGGTTCCGCGTGCAAACCGCCCCTTATGGACAAACCCTATCGGGCCTGCATAAGATGCAATAGAAAATGGCCACTGCATTCATTCATCACCGGGACTGCGCCCTGCACGACATGGGATCGCATCACCCGGAAAGCCCGGCACGCCTTAGCAGCATCGAAGATCATTTGCTGGCGACTGGCCTGCTAGATCATCTAGTCGAGGTTGAGGCGCCGCTCGCCACCCGCGAGCAGTTGTTGCGGGTTCACGACGCCGACTATGTGAATGCCATCGCGGCGGCCGTTCCATTGCGTGGCATCGTTCACCTCGATCCGGATACCGCAATGTGCCCGTATACGCAGCAGGCGGCGTTGCGCGCCGCCGGTGCGCTCGTCAAAGCGACCGACATGGTCATGGCCGGAGAAGTCGAAAATGCGTTCTGCAATGTCAGGCCGCCCGGGCATCACGCCGAACGGCACCGCGCCATGGGGTTTTGCTTCTTCAATAACGTAGCGGTGGGTGCCGCGCATGCGCTGGAAGTACACGGGCTCGAACGCGTGGCTGTCGTCGATTTCGACGTGCATCACGGCAACGGCACGGAGAGTATTTTCCGTGACGATGAGCGAGTGTTGATGGTCTCCACGTTCCAGCATCCGTTCTACCCGTACGCGGGCATCGACGGACGCTCTGAGCGCATGGTTAATATTCCACTGGCCGCTTACAGCGGCAGCAATGCGTTCCGCGAGGCCGTGGACACATTCTGGCTGCCAGCGCTGGAGCGCTTCCGGCCGCAGATGGTATTCATCTCTGCCGGCTTTGATGCGCACCGCGACGACGAATTGGCGATGCTAGGGCTAGTGGAAAAGGACTTCACTTGGGTGACACAGCGTATCCAGGACAGCGCCGCGCAATTTGCCCAAGGGCGGGTGGCCTCGACTTTGGAGGGCGGCTATCATTTGACTGCGCTAGCGAGCAGCGCGGCGGCGCACTTGCGTGTGCTGATGGGCCTGTAAATCCGACCCTGACCCAGGCCGGTCTGCATCCACGTGGGAACCCCAAGCGCTGCCGGACGGGACTATTACTTGGGTGCTTCCGAACCAAAAAGATTGCGCATCCGGGTTGTCGCGTTGCTGCCTGTGGTTTGCGCACCAGCTGCAGATCTAGTGGTATTGCCCCGTCTGTGGGCAGCGCAACCCATCAAAGATGGGTTTTAGATAACAGTCGGCCGGCCCCCCGATCGTCCAGGCGAGTCGGGCAGCTAAGTCGTCCCGATAACGGGGTTCACTAATCGTGGCGCGAGCACCGCGCGGCTACAGAATCAGCGCCGCGGCGATATTCCTGGCTTCCGCCAGCAGAACATTGTAGGTGCGGCAGGCGGCACGGGTATCCATGACTTCCACCCCGATACCGGCAAGCGCCAGCGGCCGAAGCAGTCGGGGGTGCGGAAAATGCAATTCGCAACCCGTACCGAGCAAGACGATTTCCACGTTCAGTCCGGCAAGGAAGGAGATCTGTTCCTCCCGCAGGCCGCCGACATCCGCCACCTCCCAGTTTTCCACCAGCTGATCGGGCAGGACCACCAGGCTGTGCTCATAGCGCTGTGCATTGACCAGCACGTAGCCGTCCCCGTAACCGGTAAACGTGTTCTGACTATCTGTCCTGGCAAGATGGAGTTTCACGGCGGAAAGGTTCTTTGCTGCGACGCAGCCGATCCGGTACGATTATATCTTTTCCATCGTTCCTACAGTCGGTTACGCACCGGCCGAGCGCGGATTCTACCTTCATGCAAGAGTTTTCACGCATCAAACGCCTTCCTCCTTACGTCTTCAATATCACCGGGGAACTCAAGGCTGCCGCGCGCCAGCGTGGTGAGGACATTATCGATATGAGCATGGGCAACCCGGACGGGGTGACGCCCAAGCATATCGTCGACAAACTGGTCGAGGCCACGCAGCGCAACGATACCCACGGATATTCGATGTCCAAGGGGATTCCGCGCCTGCGCCGGGCGATCTGCAACTGGTACCAAACGCGCTTTAATGTGACGCTCGATCCCGACAGAGAAGCCATTGTCACCATCGGTTCGAAAGAAGGCCTCGCGCATTTGATGCTCGCCACGCTCGATCACGGCGATACCGTGCTGGTGCCGAACCCCAGCTATCCGATCCACATCTACGGGGCTGTGATCGCCGGTGCCGATATCCGATCCGTGCGCATGACGCCGGGTGTGGATTTTATCGAGGAGCTGCAGAGGGCCATTCGTGAATCGATTCCGAAGCCGAAGATGATGATTCTGGGCTTTCCCAGCAATCCGACTGCACAGTGCGTGGAACTCGATTTTTTCGAGCGTGTGGTGGCGTTGGCGAAGG
>JANMYN010000177.1:0-3105 GCA_031382195.1 Betaproteobacteria bacterium | reverse complement strand
GCCTTGCCTACGACGGCGAGCGTTTCACCCTGGCTGATGAGCATGTGGCAGAAAGAAGGCCAGGCTTCCATGGCCCTACCTTAAGGAAATTTATTTCCCTCCCCTGCTTGCGGGGGATACGTAGGCGGAGCCGGGAGTACTCCTTTTGAGGGCTAGGGTGGGGGTGAATCCTGCAAATGCACGGCAAGCATGCCCCCATCCCATTAACCTTCCCCCGCGCGCGGGGGGAAGGAGCCTATGAAAGGACGAGTGGCTTAAGGTAGTGCCACGAGTTGAGACCGCTTTCTTGTTAAGGGGAAACGGCGGGGGGCGGTTAGGCCGAGGAAGGGCGGTTTACCCGCCTCTCTTCGAATGAGGCTTTGATCATTTCTCGACATAAAACAGATAAAAGTATGATAATTCTCTGCGTTGAAGGGCGTAACCCGAACTGGACCTGGGGAATGAATCATGAGTGCTCTACTTGAACGAGTAGATCAGGCTATTTCTGTGACAGAAGTCAGCCGGTCTGCGAAAGAGATTTTCACCAAGCTGGAGAAGGGTAAGCAAGACAAATTTGTCGTGATGCGTAACAACGCACCGGCCGCGGTACTGCTTCCGGTTCATGCCTACGAAGCGCTGATCGATGAGGTTGAAGACCTGCGCATCGAGATCATCGCGATAAAGCGAATGCGCGACTTCGATCGCGGCAAGGCGATCACACACGACGAGATGGTGAAGAAGTTCGGCGGCGAGGGCGAATAATTGGCTTGGACGGTTATCTATCATCCGGAAGTCACGCAGGACCTGGAGGCGCTTGGACCGGCCAAGGCGAGAATCGCCCTCAAGGTGATCGAGCAGCGCATCAGGAACGGTGAGCCGGACAAAGCAGGTTCACCGCTTCGCGATCAACTCGCAAGCTACCGCCGCATCCGTACCCAAGATATCCGCATTGTTTATCACGTCGACGGTAAGAGAGTCGAGGTTCTCATCATCGCCGTGGGTGCCCGCCGCGACAGCGAGGTATACGCAACAGCTAGGAGGCGACGCAGGTAGCGAACGAAATAAGGCAAAACAACTTGCGACTGATCACGTAGGTCGAAGCTGACGACAATCAGTAGTCGTCTTTTTCTTCTACGTCATCAAGTTCCTCTTCGTCGTCGTAGAAGTCCTCTTCTTCTTCCTGCCAGTCTCCCGAGTCGATCACCTCTTTCACGATATCGGCGACTCGTGCGCGCACATCCAGTTCAGCCTGGCCGCTGATGCCTTTCGTTTCGAAATAGACATCCTCGTCATCGTCGATAGTCACGGTCGCGTCCGGCCATTCTTCCTGCAATGCCTGAAGCAACTGGCTCTTGAACTGTTCATATTCTTCCTCGGAGACGATTCCGAGCAGATCGTGATTCGCGAAATAGGCGATCGAAAGTGAGGAGGCCATGTCGTTGTGCGCCGACCAGATTGCAGATGGCGGAAGAATACCCAAATTCCGATTTAATTTCTGCATTTCCTCGGCCGTGCTAAGCTGTTCGAGGGCTTCCAATTCTACGACAGCACTTCGCGTGCCAGTTATCGCGAACTGGACGCAAGAGATAAACCGCAGAGGCATCAACCTTGCAGAATCCTGCGGTCGATCTCCGCGAGCGTCGGCCGTCCGAGCAGGGCCAGGGTAATGTCGATCTCGTCGCGCAGAATCTCGAGGGCACGTTCGACGCCCGGCTGGCCCCCTGACGCAAGGCCGTAAAGCCAGGCCCGGCCGATCATGCAGGCTTTCGCGCCGAGCGCACGTGCCCGGACGACGTCGGCACCGCGGCGTATGCCCCCGTCGAGGATCACCTCCAGTTTGTCGCCCACGGCCTGCGCGATTTCGGGCAACGCTTGAACGGTGGACATCGCACCTTCGAGCTGTCGCCCGCCATGGTTCGAAACGATTACGCCATCGACGCCATGGTTCACCGCAAGCTTTGCATCCTCCGCGGTCAGAATTCCCTTCAACAGTACCGGTCCGCCCCAGACCGATTTGAACCACTCCACATCGCGCCAGTTGACACTCAGATCATACTGCCCGGCGATGAACTGCGTGATGGTGACCGCATCGGTTGATGCCGCTTTGGTGCCGATGAAATTCTTGAAGGTGATGCGTGGCCCGAGCGCCACGTCGAACAGCCAGGAATAGTGACGGGCAAAATCCAGAATCGTGGCGGCGGAGAAGCGCGGTGGCACCGTGAAGCCGTTACGCATGTCGCGTTCGCGCGGACCCTGCATTTTCGTATCTACCGTGAGCACCAAGGCCGTGCAGCTTGAAGCCCTTGCCCTCTCGATGAAATCCTTGGTCAGCTCGCGGTCGCGCAATACATAGAGCTGGAACCATTTTGGCGGCGCTGTCTCGCGCGTGATTTCCTCGATGGTGCAGGTGGACATCGTCGACAGGCAATACGGCACGCCGTATTTTTCCGCGGCACGGGCCGCCGCCAGTTCGCCGCGGCGAGATAACAGTCCCGCCAGGCCGGTCGGAGCAAGGATGAGCGGCGATGCGCAGCGCTGCCCGAAGAGGGTGATCGATTGGTCACGCGTGGAGACATCGGTCAATGTACGGGTGCGAAACCGCCACTTCTGAAAGTCCTCGCGATTAGCCCGCAGCGTGGTTTCATCCTGGGCACCGCCGTCGATGAATTCGAATATGGCGCGTGGCAGCCGTCGCTGGGCGGCCGAGCGCAGGTCGTCGATGTTTATGGCTCGCATGGATACCCTGTTTTTATTGATATGCGCCTGAGAGATTGTCCCGCTCTACATTTTACGTGATGTCAGCGCAACGCCGAAATGCTGTGTCCGCATGAATCCCGTTTTTCTTCAGGGGCGGGCGGGATTATCTCCCCAGTAGATCGGCGTCGGATATTTTCGCGGTTTGTGCAGATCTTCGAGGTAAAGCGAGGGCGCCATTTCCCACGCATATTCGTTGAAGCGAACCAGCATCTCCTGCACACGCTGGGATTCGCGGTCGGCATGATTGTCTTCTTCGGAAGGGTCGTCCTGGACATTGTAAAGTTCGTAGCGCACCGGCAAACGCGAATAGACAATGAGCTTCCAGTTGTCTGTCATCAGGGCGCCGCGAAAATCTTCCATTTCCAGCAG
>JANMYN010000171.1:0-1685 GCA_031382195.1 Betaproteobacteria bacterium | reverse complement strand
AGCCGGCTCGTGGTTTTTCCTCGGTGAAATTTATACGGACCTGGCATTGCCGGTCGACTCCCCGCAGGCCGACCACTGCGGCACCTGCAGCCGCTGCATCGACATCTGCCCGACGCAGGCGATCGTCGCGCCTTACCAGCTTGATGCGCGCCGCTGCATTTCCTACCTGACTATCGAACACAAGGGCGACATTCCCGAGGAACTGCGGCCGCTGATGGGTAATCGCATCTACGGTTGCGACGACTGCCAGATGGTCTGCCCGTGGAATCGCTTCGCGCAAAAAGCCGACGCACCGGATTTCGCCGTTCGCCAGGGCCTCGATGCAGCGGGATTGGTGGAACTGTTTTCCTGGAGCGAAGAAGAGTTCGCGCGCCGCATGCGGGGCAGCGCGATCCGGCGCATCGGCCATGAGCGCTGGTTGCGCAATCTGGCGGTCGGGCTGGGCAACGCGCCGACGTCGGCTGCCGTAGTCTCGGCGCTGGAAGGGCGCCGCGATCATCCATCTGTCATGGTAAGAAATCATGTCGAGTGGGCATTGAAGAGGCATAACTCAACCACCAGTCCGCCACCCACCACCTCACCCCGGCCCTCTCCCCCTCCCTGAGGGAGGCGGAGAGGGCGGGGGGTGAGGTGGCTTGAGCTTGTCTTCAACTTCGTCTATAACGTGCCCCTCGCGCGGTAACGGCTGCGCGAACTGACCAGGAGCAAAAGAAAAAGTGGCCGGCCATAAAAAATACGCGTCCTTCAAGGGGCGAATGCTCATCGTGGGTTTCGGATCCGTGGGCCAGGGCTCGCTGCCCCTGATTCTGCGGCACATCGACATCAAACCCGAACAGATCACCATCATCACGGCCAATGCATTCGGCCGCGAAATCGCGGGAACGCTCGGCGTCAAATTCATCGTCGAACCGATCAGGAGCGACACCTACGTTGCGCAGTACGACAAATACCTCGGCGAAGGCGACTTCCTGGTCAACGCGTCCTACGATGTAAACAGCCTGGACACCATCGAGTACTGCCAGCAGCGCGACATCCTTTACATCGATGCCTGCATCGAACCGTGGCCTGGTGGCCATAACAACACCGATGTCCCGGCGGCCCGCCGCACCAACTACGCCTATCGCGAAGCGGCGCTGGAAATGCGCAGCAAATATCCGAAAGGCCCGGCCTGCGTGCTGATGCACGGCGCCAACCCAGGACTCGTTTCGCATCTCACCAAGCAGGCACTCCTCAACGTCGCCAAGGATACGGGCGTGAAGAAAGCCGAGCCGAAAAACCGCAAGGAGTGGGCGGAGCTCGCGCAGCGCCTCGACATCAAGGTCATCCACATCGCGGAGCGCGACAGCCAGTTGAGCCCGCGCCGCAAGGCGCGCGACGAATTCGTCAACACCTGGTCGAGCGAAGCGTTCGCCGGCGAATCGCTGCAGCCGGCGGAACTGGGCTGGGGCACGCATGAAAAAAACTGGCCGGCGGATGGACGAACTTTCGATTTCGGCTGCGGCGCGGCGATTTACCTCGAACGCACCGGTGCATCGACGCGGGTGCGCACCTGGACGCCGCTGGAAGGGCCGATGCTGGGTTTCCTGATTTCGCACGGCGAAGCAACCTCGATTCCGGATTACTTCACGGTGCAGAAGAAGGGCAAGACGGTCTATCGGCCGACCTGCCATTACTCCTACCATCCG
>JANMYN010000156.1:0-3442 GCA_031382195.1 Betaproteobacteria bacterium | reverse complement strand
TTCGCGTCGAAGGAGCGCACGACGTTCAACGGCCAGGAAGTCGGCGTCATGCATGCCTGCGGGCACGATTGCCATGTCGCGGTGCTGATGGGCGTTGCCGAATTGCTGGCCGGCATGAAGACGCAGCTACAAGGCCGTATCAAGTTCATTTTCCAGCCTGCGGAAGAAGGTCCGCCGCCGGGAGAAGAAGGTGGCGCCGCGTTGATGATCAAGCAGGGGGTGCTCGAAAACCCGAAGCCCGACGTGATCTTTGGCCTGCACGTATTCGCCGGGGTAGAGGCGGGCACGATTGCCTATCGTCCGGGCCCGGCGATGGCCAGTTCTGACCGCATCCGCATTACCGTTAACGGTCGCCAGACGCACGGTGCGTTGCCGTGGCGAGGCGTGGACCCGATCGTGATTTCTTCGCAGATCGTACTGGGTCTGCAAACGATAATCAGCCGCCAGGTCGATGTGACGCTCGAGCCTGCGGTCGTGACGATCGGGGCAATCAAGGGGGGCGTGCGCGACAACATCATTCCAGACTCCGTCGAGATGCTTGGCACCGTGCGTACGTTCAATGAGGAAATGCGTGCGGACATTCATGTCCGTATCCGCAACACGGTTGAACTCATCGCAAAAAGCGCGGGCGCGTCCGCGCAAGTACATTTCGACAATGCCTATCCGGTCACGGTGAACGACGTACCGCTCACCGAACGCATGGTTCCGACGCTCGAACGAGTCGCGGGCAAGGAGCATGTTTTCGTCGGCCAGAAAATCACCGGATACGAGGATTTTTCCTACTATCAGCAGAAGGTTCCCGGCTTCTTCTACTTTGTCGGCATTACGCCCCGCCGCATCGATCAAAGCGGTGTCGATGTGAAGCACTCGGCGCCGAATCATTCCCCGCGGTTCTTTGTCGACGAGTCCGCGTTGCTGCTCGGCGTGCGATCTCTGGCGCATTTGACTCTCGACTACATGGCATCGCCTCCGCGGGCGAGTTAGAATTCCTGCGCAAAACAATAACTGTCCGGAGGACAACGTGATCAGTTTCCGCAGACCTATCTCTCTCATTTTATTTCTTGCGGCCTTGTTCGCCCCGGCGACGCTGCTGCGCGCCGATACCGATGAGAACGGTTTCATCCGCATCCAGCCTGAAGACGTGCAATGGAAGGACGCGCCGGGGTACAACGGTGTACAAGCGGCGGTGATCGCGGGTGATCCGTCGAAACCCGGCGTCTACGTTGTGCGCGTGAAGTTTCCGCCCGGCATCATGACTCAACCGCATTTCCATCCGGACGATCGTTACGCCCTGGTAATCAAGGGCACATGGTGGACGGGTACCGGGGATACCTTCGATCCGAGCAAGACTGTCCCCGTAAAAGCAGGCGGCTTCATGAAGCATCCGGCCGGTGGCCATCATTTTGACGGCGCCAAGGATGAGGAAGTCATTTTGCAGCTTATCGGCTACGGCCCGGGCGGCACGACCATGATCCACCCGGAAAACGGCCACACCGGGCCGTCCAGATAGTCGCCGGGCAATTTTTACGCAAGCGGCAGAAATCTCTGCCGCTTTTTTGTTTTCGAACTCAAAATTAGAAAAGGCTCGCGTGCTTTCCGATATCGAAATCGCCCAACAGGCCCGGATGCAGCGCATCACCGTGCTTGCCCGGGAACGCCTCGGTATTACCGAGGAGCATCTCGAGCCCTACGGGCACTTCAAGGCCAAGCTCTCGCTGGCTTATCTCGACAGTCTCCAGAGTCGGCCTGACGGCAAGCTGATCCTGGTCACCGCAATCAGCCCGACTCCGGCTGGCGAGGGCAAGACCACCACGACGGTCGGACTGGGCGATGCCCTGAACCGGATCGGCAAGAAGGCGCTGATCGCGCTGCGCGAGCCGAGCCTGGGCCCGGTATTCGGCATGAAAGGCGGGGCTGCCGGTGGCGGATATGCGCAAGTCGTGCCGATGGAAGACATCAATCTGCACTTCACCGGCGATTTCAATGCTATTCAGCTTGCCAACAATCTGTTGGCGGCGATGCTGGATAACCATATCCATCACGGCAACGAACTCGGCATCGACGTGCGCAGGATCGCCTGGAAGCGCGTGCTGGACATGAATGATCGCGCGTTGCGCGATATCGTCGTGTCCCTCGGCGGTCCCGGCAACGGCTATCCGCGACAGGATGGCTTCGACATCGTCGTGGCTTCCGAAGTCATGGCGATCTTCTGCCTGGCCACGTCATTGGAGGATCTGAAGCAACGGCTTGGCAACATCGTGGTCGCTTACACGAAACAGCAACTACCGGTGCGAGCGCGCGATCTCAATGCGCACGGCGCCATGACCGTGCTGCTCAAGGATGCACTCAAACCGAACCTGGTCCAGACCCTGGAGAATACGCCGGCGATTCTCCATGGCGGTCCGTTTGCCAATATCGCGCATGGCTGCAACTCTGTGATCGCGACACGGGCCGGACTCAAGCTTGCCGATTACGTAGTGACCGAAGCCGGCTTCGGGGCTGATCTCGGTGCGGAGAAATTCGTCGATATCAAATGCCGCAAGTCGGGACTTCGACCGGACGCTTGCGTGATTGTTGCGACCGTGCGCGCGCTGAAGTATCACGGCGGCGTCGATCTGAAGGAGCTGAACAAGGAGAATCTCGCAGCCCTGGAAAAGGGGCTTGCGAATCTCGCGCGCCACATCGACAACGTGCGTAATCAATTCGGCCTGTCCTGCGTGGTGTCGATCAATCATTTCACCCACGACACCGAAGCCGAGATCGCCCTGCTGAAGAAGAAGATTGCCTCGCAGGAAACAACGGTGGTGCTGGCCAAGCACTGGGCGAACGGTGGAGCCGGCGCCGAGGAACTGGCGCACGCGGTGGTGGGCGTGGTCGACAAGGGCGCGTCCCGATTTCGCTTCGTCTACGAGGACTCCGCGACCTTGTGGGACAAAGTCAGGGCGGTGGCGACAAAAATTTACGGCGCAGCGGATATCACCGCCGACGCAAAGGTGAAGGCGCAGATCCAGAAGCTGCAGGATGACGGCTACGGGCATTATCCGGTCTGCGTCGCCAAAACACAGTATTCCTTTTCCACGGACGCAACAGCCCGCGGCGCTCCGTCGGGACACATTATCAACATCCGTGAAGTGCGCCTCGCCGCAGGCGCGGAATTCGTCGTCATGGTGTGCGGCGACATCATGACCATGCCCGGACTGCCCAAAGTGCCTGCCGCAACGAAGATCGACCTGACCGCTGATGGAAAGGTGGTGGGATTGTTTTAGGGCAAGGTCAGAACCTCAACGCAGATACCCTACGTGCCTAGCACGTCGGAGTTATGGGAGTCAGCCCGGTTATGGCAACGCCGGTATCCGCTTGTGGGAATCCCTCTGGGGACCCTTTTAGGCGCAGAGTGCGCAGAGGAACGCAAAATGCGCACCGAAAAATCGCGTCGCTAAGC
>JANMYN010000154.1:0-4289 GCA_031382195.1 Betaproteobacteria bacterium | reverse complement strand
GTCGGAACAGAACCTGCATTTTGCCCGCCTCGTAGCCGACCGCGTTTACGTGATCGAGAAGGGGCATGTGCGCTTCCATGGCACCATCGCGGAACTGGCGGGCAACGAGGCGGCGCGCCGGGCTTACCTGTCGGTATGAATCTGAGAACAGTGGCACGTCGAATCGAGGTGAAAAGATGGCCGTAGATAACGCAGGATCGAACAAGGGAAAACTGGTCATCCGCAACGTCGGGTTGATGCTCTCCGGCGATATCGCGCAACCTGTCCTGGAGGCGGACACGTTGATCGTGGTCGATGGCGTGATCACGGCGGTAGGCCGGCAAAAGGATTGCGACGTGAGCCAGCCGGATACGCTGATCGACGCGAAAGGAACCTGTCTGTGCCCGGGACTGATCGACAGCCACGTGCATCCGGTGTTCGGCGACTGGACGCCGCGGCAGAACCAGATGGGCTGGATCGACTCGACGCTCAATGGCGGCGTGACCACGATGATCTCCGCGGGCGAAGTGCATCTGCCGGGAAGACCAAAAGACATCGTCGGACTCAAGGCGCTGGCGATCACCGCGCAACGAGCGTTCCAGAATTTCCGTCCCGGCGGAGTAAAGGTGCTGGCGGGCGCGCCGGTGCTCGAAAAAGGCATGGTGGAGTCCGATTTCAGGGAGCTTGCCGAGGCCGGTGTCGGACTCCTGGGAGAAGTCGGACTGGGCTCGGTCAAGGGCGGCGAGGAAGCGCGGCGGATGGTGGCCTGGGCGCGCAAGTACGGCATCCAGAGCACTATTCACACTGGAGGCCCTTCGATCCCCGGCTCGGGGTTGATCGACAAAGACGTGGTACTGGAGGCGGACGCCGATATCATCGGGCATATCAACGGTGGCCACACCGCGTTGCCCGAGGCGGATGTGTGCGAATTGTGCGAGCGCTCCAGCCGCGCGATTGAGATCGTGCACAACGGCAACGAGAAAATCGGCATTGCTGCTGCGCACGCGGCGCGCGACGGCAAGTGCCTGCACCGCGTGATCCTGGGTACCGACGGGCCGGCGGGCTCGGGTGTGCAGCCGCTGGGAATCCTGCGCATGGTCGCATTGCTGTCGAGCCTCGGCGGCATTCCGGCGGAGCAGGCATTCTGCTTTGCCACTGGCAATACTGCGCGCATTCGCAAACTCGACTGCGGACTGATCGAGACAGGCAAGGCGGCCGATTTCGTGTTCATGGACCGTGCCCAGCATACGGCCGGCAAGACGCTGCTGAAAAGCGTTGCGCTGGGCGATATTGCGGGCGTCGGAATGGTGGTCATTGATGGCGTGGTGCGCTGCCAGCGCAGTCGCAACACGCCGCCGGCGACCGAGGTCCCCGTGCTGGTGCACGCGTGAGGCGATGCGCTGATGCGGGGATACCCTTGCAGAAGGTGTGGTGCTAGACTTTTTCGAAGGTGAATCGGACGCCGGGGCGACGGAGTCCATAACGGGCAGTTCTACAGGAGAAAAAAAGATGAACAGCTTTGACAGGAGAAGGTTTCTCGCCGCTGCGGGAGTCGGCGTGATCGCAGCAGCGGGTTCGTTTACGGTGCTGCGCGACGTACTGGCGGCGGGCAAGATCAAGCCGACCGATGCCGATGCACTGCTGGTGATCGACGTGCAGAATTGCTTCATTCCCGGCGGGAGCCTCGCTGTCAAGGAAGGCGACCTGATTGTTCCGCTGATCAATCAGATTGCCAGGAGCTTCAGCAATGTGGTGTTGACGCAGGACTGGCACACGGCGGACCACGTGTCCTTCGCCTCGCAGCACTCGGGCAAAAAGCCTTTCGAGACCATCAAGCTCGACTATGGCACCCAGGTGCTCTGGCCGGACCATTGCGTACAGGGCACCGAAGGCGCGCAGATCCACTCGGGCATCGATATCCCGCAGGCGCAACTGGTGATCCGCAAGGGCTATCACCGCGACGTGGATAGTTATTCCGGTTTTCTGGAAGCGGATCGCAAGACCGAGACCGGTCTTGCCGGGTATCTCAAGGGGCGCAAGATCAAGCAGGTATTCGTCTGCGGCCTGGCCACGGACTACTGCGTGGCGTGGTCTGCACTGGATGCCAGGAAATTCGGCTTCCAGGCATCAGTGATCGAAGATGCCTGCCGGGGTATCGATATCAACGGATCGGTCGCTGCAGCGTGGAAGGACATGAGCGCCGCAGGGGTGAAGAAGATTCAGTCCACCGACTTCGCCTGATATCCGGTCGCTACAGCACTGCGCGAACAAGAGGCGGGCCTCGCGGCCCGCCTTTTTTTCAAACCGGGGTGCTGCAGGTTTTCGCACATCGCGATGCCGTTTTCGCTTCTTGTCCAGACCGGCGCGAGAGGACGCGGAAACACCAGCCCCAGGTGCCGCATCGAGAGTGCAGGGACTTGGAGTTCAATACCTCACGGCGCCGGACCCTTCTGCATGGGCGAGTGCAGTCGGGACGCGTTTCGAACCTGCTCGAAGGGCCGCTTACTATTGGCCTTCCTCAATGAGCTTCTTCATGCTCTCGAGGCCGAGCACATAAACCTTGTTCAGACCATTGAGCGGCGTCGCGTCGTCCTGGCCCGGTGGCGGCTCGTCGGTCCAGTACGCGACCCGTTTGAATCGCGCCTTCCAGACCACCTTGCTTTTGCCATCGCCGGCATCAGACACGGTCATCGTTGGAAAATAATCGGTCGCGCCGACCTGCCCGCCGATGTAGGTGTAGCCTATCGACATATTCCACGGCTCGTAGGCGATCAGCTTTTCCTGGACTTTGGTGCCGTTGGCTCTGGTCAGTTCGCGGATGGCGCCGGCTTGGCGATTCTTGCCGAGAACGATCCGGCTCTCGGAAATTGTCGAAAGCCAGCGCGGCAGTCCGTTGAAATCGCTGACGACCTCCCATACAACCTCGGGCGGTGCGTTGATAACAATAGAATGCTCGATACTCATTTCGGGGGCCTCGGCGGCCAGCAGTGGCCCTGCGAATAGGGTAAGCAGCAGTGAAAAGATTCCCTTCACCAGTTTCATTCTTATTCTCCGATGTTCGGTGCGTGGATGATGGTGGACCGGTGTCGAACCGGCCGTTGCTGCATGCCGGACAGGCTGTCCAGCATGCAGCGGGTTAAAAGCCTACCGCATTCGCACAGGCGCCGCGACCCCATTTAAATGGCCGTTGCGCCAATGCGCATTATTTCCCGCCGCAATTGCGGTGCAGCGTTATCCGGGAAAGGCCTTGTGCTAGCATCGGTTTCCCCTTCTTCCGCTGGAGAGTCGAGCATGAACGCGGCATTAAGCGCCGGCGAACTCGCGCATTACCACGAGCACGGTTACGTCTTTCCCCGCTATCGCCTGCCCGATCCGCTTCTGCGACGCCTGCGTGAGAGTCTTGACCGGCTGTTGGCCTCGTACACCGATGTCGCCCAGGAAGATCTGGCAAATCCGCACATGCTCCCGCCGGTCGTCGGGCCGGATATGAACCCGTTCATGGCCGCGGCACGGCATCCTGGTGTGCTGGACATGATGGAGCAAATTATCGGTCCGGACATTGTCCTGTGGATCGGCCGGATCCTGTGCAAGCCGCCGGTCAAGGGGAGGGAAGTCCCCTGGCATCAGGATGGGGAATACTGGCCGATGCGCCCGCTGGCCACTTGTTCGGTCTGGATCGCCATCGACCCGGTCTCCACGGCGAACGGCTGCATGCGCTTCATTCCGCGTTCGCATAAGCGCAAGGAGCTCTACAAGCACCACGTCAGCGACCGCAAAAATCTGGTGCTCAATCTCGAACTCGACAGCGATCAGTTCGATGAATCGAAGGCGGTCAATGTCGAGCTCGATCCGGGCCAGATGTCGCTGCACGATGTGCGCATGATCCATGGCTCGCTTGCCAACCATTCCGGGCAGCGCCGTGCGGCGCTGATCATGCGCTATATGCCCGCAACTTCGTATTACGACCGTTCATTGCGCGACACTCGCCGGGACAATGCGCCGTTCAACATCTACGACCAGCCGCTGTGGCTGATGCGCGGCGAGGACAAGTCGGCGAAAAACGATTTCGCGCACGGGCACGAGATCTGGAACCGGCGCTATGCGGGCGGGCTGGGCGTGGGGTCGGGGAGTGCGGGATGAGGAAAGCCGTCACGACCATCACGGAATTTTGATGAACCTCGCCAATTTCCTCGCCCGTTCCGCGCGCACTTTTCCCGACAATCCCGCTGTCTCGCTGGGCGAGAGCGTCTGGATCCGCTACGGCGAGCTCATGCGAAGGGTCGCAGCGATGGCCGCCGGATTTCGCAATG
>JANMYN010000020.1:0-1708 GCA_031382195.1 Betaproteobacteria bacterium | reverse complement strand
CCCAACGCATGCCCGAACGATGCACGTTCGCAAGCGTGCCGATCGCGGTCACAGCCAGCACCGGGAGACCACTTCCGTAGGACACGATCTGCCCCAGCACCAGGGCCCATGTCGGCATCGCAAAATCCATCAGCAGGTGATGCGGATACACCGTCAACACCATCAGCAGCGTTGCCGTCCATGCCGCGAGGAACGGGCGGCTCGATTTCCACGGCCTGCCCGTGTACCGCGGCAGAATCTCGTATACGGCAATTACCGCCATGTAGATCGTGGAGTTGATGAACACATGGCCGAAAAAGAAGATCAGATTCTTCGCCAGCAGCGCATTGAGTCCGAAGCCGGGCACGTAGAGGTTGACCACCATGACCGTCAGGATCACCGCGCCGACGAGTATGGATATCAGATTGATGAAAGTCACAACGGTTGCCGCCACCACTGTGGGGGGAGGCGGCTCTGCGGGGTCGCCGCGGAACAACTGGCGCCAACCGAGCGAGGCGGCGAAGCTGCCGTACTTGACGATGATCGCGCGGGCAATATCGAGATAGAGCAACAGGAAGCCGACGCCTACCAGCAGCACACCGATCAGGTAGCTCGCCGCCGCGCCGTTGCTCCAGACACCCATGGATTTCGCGGGCAGCGGATACAGGAAGGTCCAGCCGGCCGCAAAACCGCCGATGAAAATGCCGCCCAGCACCAACACCACGCCCGCCAGGAACAGCACCAGGTTGACGATGAAAACTGCCGTCGTCAGCTTCACGTAGCGCGCCAGGAAAAACCACATCACCGCGGAACTGCCAAGACCGACGATTGCGACCATGCCGATGCCGTGTGCGGTCATCACCTGGTAGAAGCGGTCCGCCGGGAGCGCGAGACTGCCTCCCTGCGCAAGCATCATCAACAAGCCAAACAGCATCAGTAGCAGGACGACGACCGCGGTCACTGCGGTGTAGACCAGCACCGCCTGTCGCTGTGCCGGGTTGGGAGAGAAAACGTTCGTTGTGGCCGTCATGATCGACTCCTCAATTGGGTTCGGTGACTGTGATCTCGGTCATCATGCTGTGATGAGCGAGCCCGCAGTACTCAAGGCAGAGCACACGGTAAGTGCCGGGCCGGTCAAAACTGACATGCAGCACGTTGGTGTACCCGGGCATGGCCTGGGTCTGCGCGACCACTTTCAGATCGGCATCGTAAACCGCGAACCCGTGATTGACGTCCGCGCTGGAGACGTGAAATTCGATCGGCCGTCGCGCTGGAACCTGGAGCGGATCGATCTCCCAGCGCCACTGGTAGCCGACGGCCTTCACCAGCACCGGCTCTCCCGAGCGGGCGTGCCCTGGCGAGTAGGGAAGATCCGTGAGCGTGTAGCCGATGGTCGGCACGAACACCGCCACGAGAACCCAAAAGACCCAGCCGCGCAGACGCGCCACCGAGTCCGCGCCGCCCTCGGACTTGGCGCCGGCATTCAAGGCGATATAGCCAAAGACCAGCAACAACAATACGACGCAGGCGACCGTCACCTGCCACGCAATCGACTGGAGCATTTCCGTCCCTCCCTTTCACAAATTGCGCACATCAGACGCGGATGCGATTTCGATTTCGGGCACAGTTCGCAGGCGCCACCAATATTTCCGAGAGCGGGCCATCAGCGCAACCCGCCATCACGTCGTATTTTTCTCCCTTTTGAGAGAGAACCATAGACATCGCGATG
>JANMYN010000879.1:0-5013 GCA_031382195.1 Betaproteobacteria bacterium | reverse complement strand
TTGATGATCCGGCCGCCGTCAATGACGTGGACGTAGTCGGGTTCGATGTAATTGAGCAGGCGCTGGTAATGGGTTACCAGCACGAGGCCGATATCCGCCGTGTGCAGCTTGTTGACCCCATTCGCCACGACGCGCAGCGCGTCGATATCCAGTCCAGAGTCGGTTTCATCGAGAATGGCGAGCTTTGGCGCCAGCAGCGCCATTTGCAGAATCTCGTTGCGTTTCTTCTCGCCTCCGGAAAAACCGGCGTTGACGCTGCGCGCGAGGAAAGCCGGGTCCATTTCCAGCAGCTTCATCTTTTCGCGCACGAAATCGTCGAACTCCAGTGGATCGAGTTCCTCCGCTCCGCGAGCACCCTGAACGGTGTTGTAAGCCAGGCGCAGAAAAGATGAAGCTGCTCGAAATGGATCCGGCCTTTCTCGCGCGCAGTGTCAACGCCGGTTTTTCCGGAGGCGAGAAGAAACGCAACGAGATTCTGCAAATGGCGCTGCTGGCGCCAAAGCTCGCCATTCTCGATGAAACCGACTCCGGACTGGATATCGACGCGCTGCGCGTCGTGGCGAATGGGGTCAACAAGCTGCATACGGCGGATATCGGGCTCGTGCTGGTAACTCATTACCAGCGCCTGCTCAATTACATCGAACCCGACTACGTCCACGTCATTGACGGCGGCCGGATCATCAAGACCGGCGACAAATCCCTGGCGGTGGAACTGGAAGCGCGCGGCTACGATTGGGTTGCCGCCGAGTTCAAAGGCAAGGCTGCGGCGTGATGCGCGTCGAGAGCCGCAACGATTATCTGGACAACCTGCTGCACGGCCGCGAAGCCGTTGCAGACGCGGGCAGCGCCTGGCAGCGTACATTGCGCATGCGCGCGGTCGAACGTGCCAACGAATTGACCGTTCCCACAACACGCGATGAGGAGTGGCGCTTTACCGATCTGTCGCCACTTTACCGGATTGCCTTCCGGCCCACTGCACGCGCGGGCGTTCTGGAAAAATCGCAGGTCGATGCTTTCGCGATTCCCGAAGCGCAAACGCGGCTGGTGTTCGTGGACGGGCGCTATGTGGCCCAACTGTCCCATGTCAATGCGGATGATGGCGTAACCGTCGGTAATCTTGCCGCTGTCACCGGGGCGGCTGCGGCCGTCGCGGAGACCCATCTGGCGAAGCTTGCCAGCATCGACGACGATGTCTTTGCAGCGGTCAATACCGCTTTTCTGCGCGACGGCGCACTGATCCATGTTGCGCGCGACCGTGTCGTGAGTGCGCCGATTCATTTGCTGTTTGTCGCGACTCAAAAGGACAGCGCGGCTTATCCGCGCGTTCTTGTAGTCGCGGAAGCGGGCGCGCAGTGCACCGTGGTGGAGGATTTCGTCGGTGCGAGCGATGGGCCCTATCTGACCGATGCAGTGAGCGAGTTCTACGTCGCCGAGAATGCCCGCGTTGCCCACGTCAGGTTGCAGCGCGAGACGCTAACCGCGTTTCACATCGCCAATACCGCAGTCCGGGTCGCGCGCGGCGGGCACTATGCCACCTGGAACGTTGCCCTTGGTGCGCGAATTTCCCGGCACAATTTATCGGTCACGCAGGCGGGCGAGGCTACGGAGTTTTCGATCGACGGCCTGGCGTTGATCAGCGGGCGGCAGCTGGCGGACATGCATAGCAGCATCGACCACGCGCATGCGCACGGGGTCAGCCGGCAGCTGCACAAGACCGTGGTCGGGGGCGGCGCGCATGCCGTGTTCAACGGCAAGATTCTGGTGCGCGCAGGCGCCCAACAGACCGACTCCGGGCAACAATCGCGCAACCTGCTCATCTCCGACAAAGCGCATGTCGATACCAAACCGCAGTTGGAGATTTTCGCCGACGACGTCAAGTGCGCCCACGGCGCGACGGTCGGCCAGATAGAAGCCGATGAGCTGTTCTATCTCAAGAGCCGCGGCCTGTCCGATACGGCGGCGCGCAACTTGCTGACCTATGCGTTCGCAGCGCAGGTCATCGAACGCATCCCGGTGAAGTCCCTGGTAGACCAGTTGGAAAAAACCGTCCTTGAACAGACGCAGATGAGAGACACAGCATGACCTCCAGCAGTTCCGTTCTTCAGGCAGTCCAGCCGTCCGGTGCACTCGATGTCGAGCGTATCCGCGCCGACTTCCCGATCCTGAAACTCAAGGTCAACGGCAAGGCGCTGGTATTCCTTGACAATGCCGCCAGCAGCCAGATGCCCCAGCAGGTCATAGACCGCCTGGTGCGCTACCAGAGCGCGGAGCATGCCAACATTCATCGCGGCGTGCACTATCTGTCAGAAACGGCGACGGCCGCCTTCGAGGGCGCACGCATCAGGATCCAGCGTTTCATCAACGCCAGGGAAGCGCGCGAGATTATCTTTACGCGCGGCACGACCGACTCGCTGAATCTAGTGATGCACGGATACGGGCGGGCGTTCATCGGGGCGGGTGACGAAATCATCGTGTCCCAGCTCGAGCATCATTCCAACATCGTGCCGTGGCAGATGCTGTGCGAAGAAAAGGGCGCGAAGCTGCGGGTGATCCCCTGCAACGACGCCGGCGAACTTTTGCTCGACGATTACCGGAAGCTCTTCAACAGCCATACCAAGCTCGTTGCCATTACGCATGTTTCGAATGCACTGGGCACGATCAATCCGGTCAAGGACATGATCGCGACCGCGCACGAGCACGGCGTGCCCGTCCTGGTCGATGGCGCCCAAGCCGTTCCCCACATGAAAGTGGACGTGCAGGATCTCGATTGCGACTTTTACGCCTTCTCCGGCCACAAAATGTGCGGACCCACCGGCATTGGCATCCTCTACGGAAAGGCGCCGTTGCTCGAAAGGATGAAACCGTTCGAAGGCGGCGGCGACATGATCCTGTCGGTGACTTTCGAAAAGACGACCTATAACGTGATTCCGCACAAGTTTGAAGCCGGAACGCCGCCCATTGCCGCAGGGATAGGCCTGGGTGCGGCAATCGATTACCTGGAAAACGTGGGCATGAACCGGATTGCGGCGCACGAGCATGACCTGATCAGCTACGCGACCGACGCTTTTACGCAGCTCAAGGATGTACGCATCATCGGGACGACGCAGGACAAGGCCGGCGTGCTGTCGTTCACGGTGAAGGGCGTGCATCCGCATGACGTCGGAACCATCCTCAATGAGGAAGGCGTCGCAGTGCGCACCGGACATCACTGCGCACAGCCGGTCATGAAACGCTTCGGTGTTCCGGCCACCGTGCGCGCGTCGTTCTATCTTTACAACACCTTGTCGGAAGTCGATGCGCTGGTGGCGGGCATTCACAAGGTCCGGAAAATCTTCGGCTGAGCCACATTCGATCGAACCGGCCATGGAATCCAAACATCTTTATCAGGAAGTGATCCTCGATCACAACAGAAAGCCGCGCAACTGGGGCAAGCTCGCCGATGCAAGCCACCAGGCCGAAGGCCTGAATCCGCTTTGCGGCGATCACATCTGGCTGTCGCTGAAGATGGATGGCGACCGGGTCGGGAGCATCGCGTTTGAAGGCGAGAGCTGCGCGATCTGCAAGGCATCCTCGTCGATGATGACCACGAACGTCAAAGGCAAAAATATTGAGGAAGCCGAGCAGCTGATCCGGGAATTTCGCGATATGGCGACCGGAAAACTGGATACCGGCAGCCAGCCCAACCACCTCGGGCGCCTGAGCGTCTTTGCCGGCGTGCGCGATCTGCCGTCGCGGGTTAAGTGCGCGATTCTGCCGTGGCATACGCTGCACGCCGCGCTCAATTCCGAATCCACCATATCCACCGAAGGCGACCGGGATCCGGTCGCGACCGAACGCTGATGCCCAAGATCGCCGACCTCGAGTACACGCCGAATCCGAATGCGCGCAAGTTCGTGCTCAAGGAGCCGCTGACCAATGGCCTCGCGCGCTCGTTCGAGAATGCTGAGCAGGCACAACGCGATGAGCTCGCCACGAAGCTGTTCGCGATTGCGCATGTGAGCAACGTGTTCTATATCGACAACTGGATCACGGTGACCCAGGACGGCGAAGCCGACTGGCAGGATCTGCTGCGCGAAGTGGCGACACCGATTCGCGAGGCACCGGCCGCCGAGAAGGCATCGGAGGAATTTGCCAAAGCCGCTGCGTGGCTGGCGGAGGATGAAGGCGGCGGCGCGACGCTGTCCGAAAGCGACAAACTCAAGCTCGAGCAGATCAACGAATTGCTGGACGAAGAAGTGCGACCTTTCCTCCAGGGCGACGGCGGTGATCTATACGTCGTCGGATTGGAAGGCAGCACGCTCAAAGTCCATTACCAGGGCGCCTGCGGCACTTGTCCGAGCTCCATATCCGGCACGCTGGCCGGCATCGAAGGACTGGTCAAGCGCATCGATCCCGAGATGGAAGTGGTTGCCGTCTGACGAAGATGGTGAATAGTGAACGGTAAACAGTAAACAGTGCACCGTGAACTGCGAGAGAATGTCAATAGTTACAGGCTTCTTCCGTTTACCGTTCGCTGTTTACCGATCACCGCTCTCTTGCCATGAGTGACTGGATTTTTGTCGCCGAGGCCGCAAGCATCCAGCCCGGCCACTATGAGACCGCCGATCTTGATGGCACCCTGGCGGCGGTGTTCAACGTCAATGGTGAGTTTTACGCGATCGAGGACGTCTGCACTCACGACGGCACGGTGCTGACCAGCGGCAACCCGATCGAAGGTGACGAGATCGTCTGTCCCCGACACGGCGCGCGCTTCTGTGTAAGAACGGGCGAAGCCCTTTCGCCCCCGGCTTACGAACCCACGGCGACCTTTCCGGTCAAGGTTGAGAACGGGAAAGTCTACGTCCGCGACAACAGATGGGATTAACCGCTGTTCGTTCCACCACTGCCGTTGCCACGTTGTCCTAGGTCAGCTCTTTCAGTACCGCGCGCACCTGTGCCGTGCGCGCCGACACATCGGGCATGGCGGCTTCAATGCGCAAGCGGTCCGGTCCGCTCAGTTTGAAGTTCTTGCGG
>JANMYN010000874.1:0-2608 GCA_031382195.1 Betaproteobacteria bacterium | reverse complement strand
GGCTTTGTAACCCTGGATCTCAGTGCGTTTCGGATTGATGGGATAAACCTTGCCCTGGTAGCCGTGGCGGGAGAGATAGAGCAGCGGGCGTCCGCCTATCTTGTTCTCGTTTTCCGAAGCACCGATGACCGCGACGGATTTCGGATTCAGTACCGTGCGCAGCGATTCGCGCAATACGTCTTTCATTGACGTCGTCCTTCAATGAAGTTCAACACCAAACACAGGGGCACAGAGGACACAGAGAAAACCAACGAACGTGAATTTTGTAGATTACTCAAAATGCTGCGACGGGTACGGTTGTCAAATTCCGCAATTCAATTCACGAATTCCTCTGCGTCCTCTCTTGCTTTTCCTCTGCGTCCTAAAAGGGTACTCCGACGTGCTACGCACGTAGGGTATCTGCGTCAACGCTCCTGATGCCGGCCCCTGGCCGGCTAGCCTTTCTCGAAATAGGGAATCTTGCGACCGGCGAGCGGCGCGAAGCGGGCGCGCACGCGCTCGCCGATCTGCAGGCCCGCGTCGCCGTGCCCCATCAGGCGGAAGCCTTCGTCGGCGTCGATGAGCACGATCAGGTAGGGCGCGTGGGCTCGCAATTCCTCGCTCGGCGCGCGCGCGACCAGCGTGCGCGCGTGCACGGTTCCCAGGCCCGACGCCTGCCGCGTGGCCGGTGCGGCGGACCCGCATTCCGGGCAGAAACTGCGCTGGAAATACCAGACAGCTTTACAGTTTCCGCAGGCTTGATACGAGATGCCGTCGCCGTCCTTGGTCCAGTCGAGTACGCTCATGCGGCTGCCTCAAGAATCAACGATACATGCGACGACAGCACCCCGCCGTCACCGTGCAGTAATGCCAGTCTGGCGTTCTTCGCCTGCCGGTTCTGCGCACGGTTGGTCAGTTGCAGGTGGGTCTCGACCAAGTGCGCCATCGCACCGCCGACGCCGCAATGGCCGTAGGACAGCAGGCCCCCGTGCGTATTGAGCGGCAACTTTGCGTCGTGATCGAAATGGCCTTCGCGCGCCTGCCGGCCTGCGCCGCCGCGCGGCGCCAGCCCGATTTCCTCGAGCAGTATCGTCAGCGTAATGGTGAAGCTGTCGTAGATCGCGGCGTAGTTGACATCGGTCATGCCTATGCTCGCGGCGGCACGCGCCTTCTCCACCGATGCAGCCGCGCCGAAGTGCGTGAGGCTGGGGGCGGCACTGATGTGCTGATGGGTATGCGCCTGGCCGGTGCCGCGAATGCGCACTGCGAAATCGTTACTGCGGGCGCGGCTCACGACAAAGGCCGCCCCGCCGTCCGACACAGGGCAGCAGTCGAGCAGTTTCAGCGGCGAGGCAATCGGCTTGGAGCCAAGCACGGCATGGGCCGTAATCGGTTCCCGGAATTGCGCGCCGGGATGCATGCAGGCGTGTTTGCGCATCAGCACCGCCAGTTCGGCCAGGTCCGTTTCCGTCGTACCGTGTTCGCGCATGTAGCGCGATGCGAGCAAGCCGTAGTACGCGGGAATGGTGGCGCCCAACGGCACTTCGTAGACCGGATGACCAACCTGCGCCAGGGTCTGGATCGCGGAATCGCGGCTTTGTCCGGTGAGCCGGTTTTCACCCGCCACCACCAGGATGTTCTTCGCCACGCCGGATTCGACCAGATGATGAGCGAGCATCGCCATCGCGAAGCCCGTCGCCCCGCCGAGCTGGATCGCATGCGCGTATGCGGGTTTCAGTCCGAAGTGTTCGGCGAATACGGTCGACAACATCAAGTGCGGCATCGTCGTCGAATACCCGCACACCAGGCCGTCGACTTCGCGACGTTCCAGATGCGCATCCGCCAATGCCGCCGTCGCTGCCTCGCTCATCAGATCGAGCGTGCTCCTGCCCGGATGTTTGCCATAAGGCGTCAGCCCGACGCCGGTGATGAAGCTCAAGGGAAACTCCTTAAGCGTGACTGTCGTGACGAAGTGGGAGAGGTCGTGACGACCGTCACGGACTTTCACGTCCTCTTCGGATTTCCAACAATTTCCGCTTCGCGCTTGAGCATGTCAACCAGTTGCTCGGTACGCGAGGACAACCGGTCGGAAAGTGCGGCGATGCTGATAGCCGCAACCGGCCTGCCGTCAGCGCCGAAAATCGGTACGCCGACTGCACCCATGCGATCGACGAGCACGTTCAGGATCAACGTGTAGCCGCGCTCGCGCGAGCGCGCCATTTCGTTTTTCAGCCAGGTCATGCTGATCTTGGGATACTGCGCCAATCGTTGCTCGACGAGCTGCAGGATGGCCTCGATCTCGGCTTCCGATTGCCAGGCGAGCAATGCCATCGCGCCCGCGCCGATACCCAGCGGGCGCCTGCTGCCGATGTCGAGGTAGTTCGCGCGAATCGGAAAAGGCCCGACTTCACGGTCGACGCAGACCGATTCGGTGCCGCCGCTGCGCACCGACAAAAGCACCGAATCCCCCGACATTGCGGCCAGGCGCACCAGCGAGGGCCGCGCGCGCGCGCGCAGGTCGTCGCGATCGCGCAGCGCCGCGGCGAGAATGAAGACCTCGTTGCCGAGCGAGTAGGTCTTGGTCTTGTCGTCGCGCCGCACGAACCCTTCGCGCGACAGCACTTCGAGG
>JANMYN010000850.1:0-8987 GCA_031382195.1 Betaproteobacteria bacterium | reverse complement strand
GCAACCCGGGGCTCGACGTGCTCGACATTCCGCGCGTGGCCGAGATCGCCCACGCGGCCAAGGTACCGCTGCTGGTCGACTCGACGTTCACGACTCCGTACTTGATGAAGCCGTTCGATCTCGGCGCCGACCTGGTCTTCCATTCGGCCACGAAATTTCTCGGCGGACACGGCGTGGCGATCGGCGGTGTTGTCGTCGACAGCGGCAAGTTCGATTGGGAGAAGTCGGGGAAATTTCCGACCCTGACGGAACCTTACGAAGGTTTCCATGGCATGGTGTTCAGTGAGGAATCCACCACCGCCGGATTCCTCCTGCGCGCGCGCCGCGAAGGCCTGCGCGACTTCGGCGCCGCCATGAGCCCGATGAACGCCTTCCAGATCCTGCAGGGAGTGGAAACCCTTGGCCTGCGCATGCAGAAGCACATCGACAACGCGCGCAAGGTCGTTGCCTTCGTCGACAAGCACGAAGCTATTGAGTCAGTGGCCTATCCCGAACTCGAATCGCATCCGGACCATGAGCTCGCGAAGAAACTCCTGCCACAGGGGTGCGGCGCGGTGTTCAGTTTCAGCCTCAAGGGTGGCCGCACCGCCGGAAAGCGATTCATCGAATCGCTGAAGGTGTTTTCGCATCTCGCCAACGTCGGCGACGCCAAGTCGCTGGTCATCCATCCGGCCACGACCACGCATTACCGCATGGACGAAGCTGCCCTGCGCGCGGCGGGAATCACCGAGGGCACCGTGCGGCTGTCGATCGGTCTCGAAAACCCCGACGACCTGATCGAGGATCTGAGCCGGGCTTTGTACACGTCGCAAAAAGCCTGAACAGGCTGGCGATTAATCATGCTTGCCTACCCGCGTTGCTCGCCTGCTTCTGATTTTCGAACTCTGCTCGGGACTGCGCTGGTTGTGCTTGCGCTTGTCGTTTTCGGTGCCGGCAGCCCTCTGTTCGCCGAAGAGCGCGCGGCTTCGACGCCGGCACCCCACACCAACAGGCTGATCGACTCGAACGACCCTTATCTGCTTCTGCACGCGCACAATCCGGTGGACTGGTATCCGTGGGGACCGGAGGCGCTGGAAAAGGCAAAACGCGAGCACAAACCTATTTTCCTGTCAGTGGGCTACAGCACCTGCTATTGGTGCCACGTGGCCGAGGAAACCATCTACAGCAAGCAGGAATTCGCCGATCTGATGAACGCGTGGTTTGTGAATATCAAAGTCGATCGCGAGCAGCGGCCCGACATCGACCGGCTCTACATGGCGGCGACCCGCAGCATGACCGGGCGGGGTGGCTGGCCCAATAATGTTTTCCTGACGCCCGATCTCAAACCTTTCTTCGCCGGGAGCTATTTTGCGCCGCATGACGATGCGTTCGGCAGGCCGGGCTTCGACAGCATCATCAGGTCGATCCACGCGTCCTGGGAGCAAGATCCGAAGCAAGTAGTCGAAACCGCCGATAAAATAATGGCAACGCTGCGGGAGCAGCACGCAGCGCCGGCCACCGCGGGCGAGCCCCTCGACTCCAGGGCGCTGCTCGATCGGGCCCTCGCTGTCTGGGGAAAACGCGCCGACGGCGAGCATGGCGGGTTCGGCGCGACGAACGGGCCGCGATTCCCTCAGCAGCCGGTGCTGTCGCTTCTCATGGCCGATGCGCGCACGAATCAGATCGACGCGCTCGCTCACGCGCTCGACGCAATGGCAATGGGCGGCCTCTATGATCATCTCGGCGGCGGCTTTCATCGCTACGCGGTCGAGCCGACCTGGTCGATTCCGCATTTCGAGAAAATGCTCGGCGACAATGCCCAGCTGCTCACAATCTACGCGCAGGCGTTCATGCTTACCGGCGAGCCGCGTTACCGCGTTGTTGCAACCGAAGTGGCCGACTATCTGACCAGGCGGATGATGGCGCCGGAGGGCGGCTTCTATACAGCCGAAGATGCGGCGGTGAATGGTAAGGAGGGTCTGAGCTACGTCTGGACCAGAAAACAAATCGTAGCCGTGCTCGGGGACGGAGCGGCGGCGCGCTTCTTCGGCGAGTACGAGCTCACGCCGATGCCCGACAAAGAGAGCCTGAATAGCGGGGAGCAACTGTTAAATGGCGACATTCCCGGAGTCTTGCGTCGCCGAATGCCGATTCGCGGAACTCAACAGCAAGTCGGGGAGCCGAACACGCAGCAACCGTCCGCCGATTACACGCGCTGGCGCATGCAGTTGCTGGAAGCACGCAACCGCCGCCGCCAGCCGGCCCGCGACGAGAAGCTCGTGGTCGCGCTAAACGGTCTCGCAATTCAGGCTTTCGCATACGCCGGCGAATGGCTCGAGAGGCCGCAGTACATCGAGACGGCCCGCCGCAGTGCCGAGCACATGTGGGGTCACGCCTACATTCAGAACGGCGGATTAAGGCACGAGATTTTCAGGGGCCGCGCGCAGATCGACGCCTTCGCGGACGACTACGCGCTGTTCGGACTGGGCATGCTTGGCCTGCACGAGGCAACCGGCAACGACATTTGGCTGCAGCGCGCGAGCCGACTCGCGGATGATCTGCTCACGAACTTTCGCCGGACCGACGGCAGTCTCGCCGCGACGACCGCGGAACAGGACTTGCCGATGTCGCCGCCTGAGGACGGCGACAATATCTATCCGTCCGGAAGTTCCGCGGCAGTCGATCTCCTGCTGCGCCTGGCGCGATCCACCGGAAAAACACGATACTTCGACGCGGCGAGGGGGATCGTTGCGAGCCTCGCAGCGCGCCTCGAAGACACGCCGGAATCCTGGCCCTCCCTGCTGCTGGCCCTCGATGAAAATAACTTTGTGCCATCGGCACGCGCCACGACTCGTCCGCTCGCAACCCAGGCCGTCGTGCGGGTCTCGGCCGTGGCAAAAGCCGGAACAGTCCGGGAGGAAGTCGTGGTGACGCTGCAGATCGAGCACGGCTACCACGTCAACGCCAATCCGGCGACCTACGATTATTTGATTGCAACGAGCGTTGCCTTCGACGCGCTTACGCCGATACAGGTTCTCTACCCTGACGCAACTTTGTTCAAGCCTGCGTTTGCTCCGGCCGGCCTGAAAGTTTACGAAGGCAAGGTGGCGCTCAAGGCGTGGTTCCCCAAGGGTACGTTCGGAACGCGGCGGGACGCCAGCGCGGTTGTGTCCGTGCAGGCGTGCAATAGCGAAATTTGCCTGCCCCCGGCAAAACTTAAAGTGCCGATTACGCGTGAGGGGAAATTTTAAAACCATCGCTTGCAACGAGGTGCGCAAGACTGCGCGCTTGCCGCAAAACCTGACGGCGGAGGCCTGCCGTGATTCGAGGAAACGAAATTAGGAATAAAAATGGAGATCAGAACGGTGATAACGAATCTTGCAAGATTTGTCTTGGTTGCATCTGCGCTCATTCTGGCGCTGGCTGGTTGCAAGCAGGAGCAAGCGCCCGGCGTCTACGTCGAAATCACCCTCAAGAACGATGCGGATATAGACCGGTACGTCGTCTTCAATCCGAATATCAAGACGATCGAGGAATGTGAAGCCAGCTTCGCAGGGTCATTGCCCGGCATCATGGCCAACCTGCCCGACGCCATCCCAAAGAACTCCACAGCAACGGGATGGAAGTGTTCCCTGAAAGATCCGGCCAAGCAGAAATAATTTAGTAGATAATTCGGAGTAGTTGAAGGAGAGTGAACATGACCAGCCAGCACGGACAAGCACTCATCGAGAAACTCAAACGACTGCCGCCGGAGCGCATTGCGGAGGTAGAGGATTTTGTGGATTTTCTGCAAAGCCGGGACGAGGCACGGGGGCTCACCCGCGCAGCGATGAATTCTTCGGAAGCGGTCTTCGCTAAGGTCTGGGAGAACGAAGACGATGCCGCCTACGACAAGCTAACGCTTTGGCGACATCGTCCTGGTTTCTTTCCCATTCACCGATCAGTCCGCCGCTAAGCAGCGGCCCGCAGTGGTGGTCTCGATCGAGGCTTACCACCGCACCCGGCGGGATCTGATCATCACGGCCGTGACCAGTCAGATGAGGCCCACCCCGGGTGTGGGCGATGTGCCGGTGAAGGACTGGCAGGATGCGGGGCTCCTGAAACCCTCGGCCATCAAGGCGGTCATCGCGACCGTCGAGCACGCACTCGTTATCAAGCGGCTCGGGCGGCTACGAGAACCGGATCAGGCCGCGCTCAGGAAAGCCATCGCACAGATCGTCGGCTAATACGACAGCGCCCGCGCGAAGGCGGGCGTTGGGTGCTTTGCGATCACAATCTGTGACCTCAAAGAATCCGGGCCGCGACGGCCGGCGCTACGCGCCTTACGGCTTCAGCGAGCAGGGCGTGGCCATTCTCTCCTCAGTGCTCAACAGCCCGCGCGCCATTGGGTTCGTTACGCCGCAGGAGTAGTAGCAGCTAGCGAGCCGCCCAGACCATCCCGCGCCGCAGGATAGTGCGCATTTGCGGAACCTCGAACTCGGCTGCGACGTGGCCGAGCGCGCTGTAGAAGACACGGCCCTCGCCGTGACGGCGCTTCCAGACCACCGGCATGACGACTCCATCGATCCAGTCCGCGTGCTCGCCGGAGAACGTGGCCGTTGCGAGGACCTGGTTCGAGGGATCCACGTGCATGTAGTACTGTTCGGAGCGGTAATCGAAATCCTCGATACCCTCCATGACCGGATCATCGCGGCGCGAGATGGTCACACGGTAATCGATGATATTTCCCGGATGGGCGACCCACTGGCCTCCGCACATGAACTGATATTCGACTGCGTCGCGGAAGGCATCGCACATGCCGCCGTGGAAGCCCGCCAACCCGACGCCACCACGCACGGCGTTGGTCAAGTTTTCGACTTCCTTCTTCCCGATCTTCGCCATGGTGAAGATCGGCACAACGAGACTCATGCTGGCGAGCCCCGGGGTGGCGAAGGCCTCGGTCGTATTGTCGACGTGGACCCTGAAACCTTCCTCTTCGAGCATTCCTGCGACGATGCGAGCACAGGGCTCCGGTTCGTGGCCGCTCCACCCGCCCCAGACGATCAGTGCTTCGCGCATCGCTTTCCTTTCTCTGCTAGTCCAGCTCGCCAGGCGCGAGGTCAGTCGGCAGGATTGCCGGCCACTGGGCGATGATAGCCTACCAGGGCGAACACTCGACGGACTGGCAACGGGTATTGGCATCCCTCACCGTCTTCGTGATAACGTCGTGTTCGATTCCGCCGGAAAACTGGCGGATGCGGGAAAGACCGGGGCGTGGGACGTCGCGTTTCTCGGCAATGAGCCCCAGCGCGCGAACGAGATTACCTTTAGCGCCGCCTATCTGGAGATTCCCGTCACCTATCTCGTTCCCGCGGGATCGTCCATCCGTGCGATCCCCGACGTGGATCGCGAAGGCGCGCGCGTCGCCGTGGCGGAGAAAAGCGCTTACGATCTCTTTCTCACCCGCAATCTCAGTCATGCGCAGCTCGTGCGCGCAGAGGGCATCGAAGGCTCGTACCAGCTATTCGTCAAGGAGAAGATCGAGGCCCTCGCCGGGCTCAAGCCGCGGCTTGTGACCGACGCCGATCGAGTAAGGCCCCGCTGGTGCACTTGGAAGTTGAATCCACCTCCGAAAAACGGAGTAGAGTAATTATGCGTTCCGGCTACACCTTTGGGCGTCAATCGCGGCCACGCGTGGGTAATTGAGCGGCTGTGCCACGATCCAGGACTCCCTCCGTCATTAGCTGCGGCGCTTATGCGCGTGTTTCAACCAAGGAGCACGTGTTCATCCAAAAAACAATTACGGGAAGGAGAAACTCAGCATGAAAGCTTCGATCATCGCGGGGGCAGTTGCGACGGCCCTTGCACTCTCTGCGACCACCGCACTGGCACAAGTCAGCGACAAGCCGTTCCAGGAAAACTGGGCACCGAGCAAGTGGGGCAAGGATGACTCGGCGGGCTCGTCCAACCACACCAAGAATCCCGCGAACGTGAAACGCGCCATCAGCATGATCAAGCAGTTCAAGTCCGTGACCTTAGGCAAGTACTACCACCGGGAAATCCCGGCCGTCGGGACGCGACATTGGAATTTCGTGCTGACCGGCACGCCAAACGGGGGACCGTTCGGCGAGAACGCGATGGTCTATCACGACGAGATGATCTCCACTGAGATTGGCCAGATCGGCACGCAGTTCGACGGCCCTGGTCACATCGGCGTGAACACCTCGAAGGGCATGTTCCTTTACAACGGCCGCATGTATCCCGAGTCCTACGAGCGCGGTCCCGCCGGGCGTGCGGAAGGGATGGGGCCAAACGGTGTCGAGTTCGTGGGCGAGGAGGGTTTCATTTGCCGCGGCATCGTGCTGGATGCAGCCGGCTATCGGGGAGTCGAGCGCCTGCCGATACCCAGGAAGCCAGGCGACATAGGCATCGTCACGGCCGACGACGTGAAAGCAATCATCAAAAAGCAAGGCATTGCGGAGCCGCAGCCCGGCGATTGCGTGTTCCTTCATACCGGCCACGGAAACATATGGGGAAACAGCGTCTACAAGAAGATGAATTCCGAGCAGCACGCGAAAGCACGCGCTGAGTTCGGCGCGGGCGAGCCGGGCTTCGGCATCAGTGCCTGCGAGTACATGGCTTCGCGCGACATCGCTTTGATGGGCGGCGATACGTCGTCAAACGACGCACAGCCGTCTGGCGAGAAGGGTGACCGCTTTGCCGTGCACTGCCACACTGAGATGCAAGCCCGGCGCGGTATCTGGAATCTGGAAAACATGGACCTGAAGGCGCTGGTTGATGCGAAGGTCTACGAGTTTGCGTTCATCTGGGCGCCGCTCAAGATCATCGGCGGCACGGGCTCGCCGGGAAATCCGATCGCGATCTATTGATCGGCAGCCACGACGAATAAGGCGTTAGTGCCGGCGGCGATGCAACAGCGCCGCCCGTATCCTCAGCGTTCACTCGAGCGCTCTCGGCAGCCAGAGCGCGATTTCGGGCCAGAGCAGCACGGCGGCCAGGCACAGGACCTGGATGATCATGAAATTGCCCATGCCGCGGTAGATCGTGCCGAGGCTCCACTGGGGCATGACGTTCTTCAGGTAATAGGCGGACATCGCCACTGGCGGACTCAGGAACGCGGTCTGCAGGTTTACCGCCACCAGCGCGCCGAACCAGATCATCATTTCCTGTGGACTCAGTCCGAGGTTCAACTTTTGCACCACCGGCAGGAAGATCGGCAGGAATACCAGGATCACGGCCGGCCACTCGAAAGGCCAACCCAACAGGAAGATCAACGCCATGATCAGCAGCAGTTTTCCCATGTCCGGCAGCGGCACCTGGGAAATCGCATTGGCAATCAGATCGGTCGCACCGAGTTTGGTGAACACCGCCCCGAATACGTTCGAGGACACCGCTAGGAACAGCACCATGCTCGAGGTGATCATGGTTGACATGGCGGCGCTTGTCAGCGCCTTCCAGGTCAGTTTCCGGTACGCAGCGGCGAGTACGGTGGCGCCGACGGCGCCACAGGAGGCCGCTTCGGTTGGCGTGGCCAGTCCGGCCAGTATGGTTCCCAGGGTGAAACCGATCAGCAACGTAAGGGGCACCACGCCGATCAGGAATTCGCGAACCAGTTCCACCTTGTCGGTCACGCGTTCGGCAAGCGGGACCGGGGGGCCGAGTTCCGGTTTCAGGTGGCTGCGGACCAAGCAGTAGACGATGTACATCGCGGCAAGCAGTAAGCCTGGGCCGAACGCCGAGGCATACAGAGCATTCACCGGCACGCCAATGGTCGGCCCCATCACCACCAGCATGACGCTGGGCGGAATCAGAATGCCCAGCGTGCCGCCCGCGGCAATGGCGCCTGCCGACAATTTCGCGTCGTAACCCGATCGCACCATCACCGGACCGGCCATGATGCCCAGCACCGTGACCGCCGCGCCGACAATGCCGGGGGCCATCGCAAAAATCGTGGCCGTCAGGATGACCGAGAGGTAGAGCGAACCGCGCAGGGGCGCAAGTAAATTGCGCATGGCGAGGAACAACCGCTCCATCAAACCCGCCTGTTCGGTCATGAATCCCATGAAAATGAACAGCGGCACCGCGGGCAGGATATCGTCCTTCATCGTGCCCCAGATCTGCAGGTAGGCCAGGTTGAAGGTCAGTTCGGCGCCGAGGCCGATGCTGCCAAAGGCGAGCGCGATGAACAGCAGCGTGAAGGCGATCGGAAAGCCGACGAAGATGATGCTGATCATCGCGATCAGCATTGAAAGACCCAGGATTTCCTGTCCGCTCATGATCCGGCCCGGTTCAGATATCGATTTTCTCGTGACGAACGAGAAGTTTTCCCGTTCGTGCGGCCCAAAGGCTTTTCAGAAGCTCCGATATGCCTTGCAGGAACAGCAGCGCCGCGCTGAGCGGCACCACGGCACGGAACGGCCACAAAATCGGCTGCCACGGCGTGAGGGTGGAGCGTTCGCCGATCGACCACGAATAGGCCAGATCGTCCAACGACAGATAGCAAAGCACAGCCATGGAGGGCAGGAATAGCAGGATGTAGGCGACACTATCGATCAGGCCCTTGGTGCGGTCCGAGAACTTTTCCCACAACATGTCGGTGCGCACGTGGGCACCTTTCTGCAATGCGTATGCGGCACCGAGCATGAACAGCGAACCGTACGCCATCACCGTGGTTTCCATTGCCCAGTCGGTGGGCTGGCCGAGCCCATAACGCATGACCACCTCAATGGTGTTGGCCAGAACCAGGGGCACCACCAGCACGGCAAAGGCCCAGGCGGTCCACAGCGTCAGCTTGTCCAGTGCGCGGATGGCGCGCAGGTAACCCGCGGACGGCTGGCCCACCCGACTTCCCTGATCCATGGCTGCCTTCAGGTGGACCGCTCGAAAGATTGGTTCACTTCTTCTCCGGCCAGTAGTAGTTGGCACCCAATTCATATGGCGCATAGACACTGCGTCGTGCCGGCACCACCTTGGAGGCGAAACTGCGCTGCGAGTCGTAGACCTTCTTG
>JANMYN010000841.1:0-13560 GCA_031382195.1 Betaproteobacteria bacterium | reverse complement strand
TTTGCGTCGAGCGCCAGCGACACCCCCGCGCCCACCACCGCGATATCCATTTCGGTGCGCGGGATGAAGCGCAGGTATGCATCGCCCGCCCTCGCAAGCGGCATCGGCAGCCGGAAACCGAGAACGAATTCACCGCGAGCCAGCGCGTTGCGGCCCGGCCCGGTGATGATCTGCTCCACCGGCACCTCGCGCTCGCCTTGCGCGCCCGCCACTTCGCATACCGCGCCGGCGGCGATCAGTGCCGGCACGCTGTCAGCGGCCGGGGAAGCGTTGCACAGATTGCCGCCGAGCGTGGCGCGGCCCTGAATCTGGGTGGAGCCGATGAGCTGCAAGGCTTCCACCACGCCGGGCCAGGCGGCGGCGAAGCCCGCATGCTCGCCGATTTCTGCGCAGGGCGTCGCGGCGCCGATGCGCCAGCCGCGCGCGTCGCTCTCGATTCCGCGCAGGCGCGGCACCCCTTTGAGGTCCACCAGCACGCGCGGCGCGACGAAACCCGCGCGCAGCTTGACCAGAATATCCGTGCCGCCCGCCAGCACGTGCGCGCCCTCCTGGGCGAGAAGTCCTGCCGCGTCTTTGGCAGAAGTGGGTGACCGGTAGTCCATGGGTGCCAGGCTCTCCTCTTCAGTTCCTTTTTTGGAAATCATTCTTCTGGTTCTTCAGTATCCAACTTTGAAGACATAATTGAAATTGACGAGTACGGCTGTGAAATTAAGGACCAGCCCGGCTAGGGCGTTATCCGCTCCCAAACCTGCTCGAACTTCTGTACCACACCGTGGCGCTCCTTCATCGGCGCTTCGAGTTTCACGCGGTTGCCGCTGAAAGTTGCCACGCGCGGGAGGTCCAGTCCGACCCAGTTCTGAGAGGAAGCGGCTTCCACGTGATGGATAAGCCGGTTGCCTTCGACGCGGTAGCTGCCGGCGTAAGCGACCATGGTCGAAAACGCGCCAGCACGTTCCTCGATCGGGGAGTCCAGCCGGTCGCCGGAGAGTTTGGGGCGCCCGTCATGTGTGATCAGAAGGCTCATGCGACCGTCGGCGGTGTAGGTCAGGAATCCGGTCGGATGCTCGCCCATGGGTGAGGCGACAGACTTGCCGTCCACCGTTGTTGCCGCCGTGCTCACGAGCTTCCAGCTTCCGACGATCGTCTTTGAATCTTCCGCCCAGGCGTTAAGGGCCATGACCAGGAACAACGGTGCAAGCGTCGACAGCTTTCTCATAACGTCCTCCCGGTAGGCGAACTCCATAGAACCAATCAAGTCGTCATTCCCGCAAAAGCCGGAACGACAAGACCACACGAATCAGCGCATCTCTAGGCATAAAGGCGCAAGGCCGCGTCCACGCTCGCAATGGCGTCGAAGTCTTTGTCGTGGTGAAGCAGTATCAGACTGTGCTCGATTGCGATCTGCGCGATTCCGACCACTGCTTCGTCATCGAGCAACGCTTTTAGGATCCGGGCCCGCGTCGTGTCGCCGCCTCGAAGGAAATCCACCCAGACTGAGGTATCGACCAGAAACATCAGGTACCTGTCCGTGCCCGTTTGTAGTCGTAATTCTTGAGCAGGCCCCCGGTTCCGTAAAGATCGAGAATCTTCTTCTGCTTCCCGCTTTGGACGAAGCAGCGCAGGGCGATATCCACCGCCTCGCGCTTCGTGCCCACCTTGGTCAGTTTCATAGCCTCGCGAATGAGTTTTTCATCAAGAACTATGTTGGTCCGCACTGTACACCTCCGTATGTGTATGAATACCAGGTTATGCGCGACGGCGGAAGTGCGCAAGCCGACGTGTCCGGGGACAAAAAGCCACAGTTATCCGTGCAAGAGCGCCTCGTCCATGCGGAGAATCCTATAATCTTGGACGACGTCCATCAAACGGCTTAAACTTGAATCGAGATGAGCCAACCTCGCTGTTAATGTTGCACGAGAATCTATGAACGCACTTGCGGCCGCCCATTCACAGGTTTATTTTACGTCCGCACGCCTAACAATATAGAAGAGGGGGAGCCGTCATGTCAGTCGCCAAACGCCTTGCCGCTGTATTCGCACTTTGGTTCATCGCATTTGCCGTCATTGCCGCCGATCTTCCGCGCGCCAAGCCGGAATCGGTTGGGTTGTCGTCGGATCGGCTCGAGAACATCCGCAAGGTGCTCGGGGCGAAGGTCGATGCCGGCGAAATTCCCGGCTATGTTGCGCTGGTCGCTCGCCACGGCAAAGTCGTCTACTTCGATGCGTACGGGGTGCAGAACCCGAACACGAAGAAGCCGATGTCGCGCGACGCGATCTTCCGCATCTATTCGATGACCAAGCCGATCACCAGCGTCGCGGCGATGATTCTGGTGGAAGAAGGCAAGATCAAGCTCTCCGACCCGGTGTCGATGTATCTGCCGGAGTTGGCAAACCTGACGGTGGCGACCAATGCCGCCTCCGTAAAGGAGCCCGCCGAGGTGCAGACCCGGCCGGCGAAGAATCCGATCCGGGTGGTGGACCTGCTGTTGCACACTTCCGGGTTTACCTACGGATTCTTCAAGCCGTTTCCGGGTGGCGGGCCGGTCGAGCAGATGTATACAGATGGCGGTATGAACGATCTCGAGATCACGAACGCCGATTTGGTCACGCGCATCAGCAAGCTGCCGCTGAAATACGAACCCGGCACCACATGGTGGTACAGCAATTCGACCGATGTGCTCGGGCGCCTGATCGAGGTGGTTTCCGGCATGACGCTCGGCGAATTCTTCGAGAAGCGCATCGCCAAACCGCTGGGCATGGCCGATACCGCGTTCCAGGTGGCGCCCGGCAAGGTTGCGCGATTCGTCGAACCTTTCGATGACGACAGGAAGGGGTTGACGCTCCTCTACACGGATCCGACCAAGCCGGTGAAGTTCGAGGCCGGCGGTCAGGGCCTGACTGCGACGGTGATGGACTATGCGCGCTTCGCGCACATGCTGTTGAACCGCGGCGCGCTCGACGGCACACGGATTCTGGGCAAGAAGACCGTGGAGTTGATGACTACGGACCACATCGGATCGGCCATCGACCACGGCCCGTTCTTCCTGCCCGGCCAGAGCCACGGCTACGGTTTGCTCGGCGCGGTGCGCATCGATGGCCCGCGCGCGCCCGCGCCGCTGAACCCGATGGAAGGCTCGGTCGGCGAGTTCTACTGGGCCGGCTACGCCGGGACCTACTTCTGGGTGGACCCGAAGGAAGAACTGGTCGGCGTGTACATGATGCAGTCAGTGAAGAACCTGCTGCCGTTCGCCACTTCGTTCAAGACCCTGGTGGAGCAGGCGATCGTGGAGTGATTGCTGGAAGGGGCTGGGGGAAATTAATAAATTCGTGTGCCTGATACCCAAATAATACCGAACCAGAATTTTCCTAGCCCCTAGCGATTCCCACGCGTGACTGGCTGGACTTCATGGCTTTCGCCAGATCCGCTTGCGTCAGGTTTCGCCGGGCGCGCTGGCGCTTCAACGCATCGACGATCTTGAGGCGCAATTCGAGATAAGCCTCTTCCTGGTCGTTCAGACCAAGAAACTCTCGGGTAGAGCCGATCTTCCAGCCTTTGGCTTCCAGGCGTTTATGCCTGAGGCCTGCCGCAACTTCACGCGGCCTCCGTCAACTGATATCGGCGTACGAGTACGTCTGCCGGGATGTCCAGCCCTTCGGACAATCGGCGGATCATCTCCAGCGTTAACGGACGGCCGCGATTGAGTATTTCGGCAACGCGTGCCCGCGAGCCGATGTAGGCCTCCAAATCCTTCCGCGACAATCCACGAGCCTCCATGATGTGCAGCAGGAACTCGATAGGGTCAGGATCGGGAATTGGATAGTGTTCGGCCTCGTAAGCCTGGATCAGGAGGACCAATACTTCCAGACGATCCGCCTGCTTCGAGCCGGCTGCGGCATCCCACAAGGCCTCGACTTCCTTTAGCGCCGCGACGTAGTCGCGCTTGGTTCGAATAGGGCGCAGATCCATTTTCAGTCCTCAGATAGTTTCAGCATCAACTTTGTTGTAGTCGCGGTGAGTACCGACGAATCGGATAAACATGATGCCTCTGTTGTAGTGCACCGCCACAATGAGGCGGTAGTCGTTGCCCTTGATGTTGAAAACAACCCGGCTGTGGGCAAGGATACTCGCGCTCCGATATGCAGACTTGATGTCTGCGGGATTTTTCCAGTTTGCCCTGCTCGCCATGGCGTGCCACGCGCGAAGCGGAAGCTCGGACTGCGGATGCTTGCTCCAGAATTCCCGCAAAGTCTTGAGTGCAATGACGCGCATCGAAAAAGCCTAACATGCTCCCACCGTGGGAGCAATCGCTGTGCATTTTGGTGAAGGCACTGATTTCGGCGGCACAGCGGTCCGGCCCGGCGCGCACTGCCGGAAAAAAGCGGGAACCTCACGGCCCCGCTTTTTTTACCGTGCCTGACAGCGACTATTTCATCAGGTACTGCTTGAACCAGTTCAACGCCGGGGTCGAAGCACCCTGGAAGCCGCTCACGTAGGCGTCGAAGTGCCCGCCCGGAAGAATCACCAGTTGCTTGGGTTCGCGGGCCCGGCCGTAGGCCTCGATGGCCAGGTCAGTCGGCGTGAGCACGTCGTTCTCGGCGACGATCATCATGAAAGGCGTCGGCGAGATGAGCTGGATGTTGGCAGCCGGGTAGTATTCGAGCGCGAGTTCCAACGAACGCACGGTCTGGCGGTTCTCCCATTTCGGTGCACGCGTCTTGCCAGTCTTGATGAACCAGTCGTAGGAATCCTGCGTCGGCAGCGCGGAGGGCTTGCCCTGCTCATCCACGACTGGCAGGTAATTGACCTTGCCGGTGGTGTATTCCTCCGCGCGGTCGGCGGCGAGCCATGCCTGCAATCCGCCCCAGTGATCCGCGCGCACCAGCCGGCGGAAGTTGTTCACCGCATGGACCAGCGGCACCTGCGCGACGGCGCATTTCACGCGGCGGTCGTATGAGGCGAGGTGAATGACGTGCCCGCCGCTGTAGGACGAACCCCAGATGCCGATGCGGTTGCCGTCCACCATCGGCTGCAGTGTTGCCCAGGTGATCGCGTTGCGGTAGTCCTCGAGCTGCATATGCGGGTCGATGTGCCCGCGCGGCTCGCCTTCGCTGTCGCCGAAGTTTCGATAGTCGAAGACCATCACCACGAAGCCGCCATTGGAGAATTTTGCGGCGAAGTCGTCGAGGTACATTTCCTTTACCGCGCTCCAGCCGTGCGCCATCACGATGGTCGCGCGCTTGTCGCCGGGCTTAACGCCGTTCGGCACGTAAAGCCAGCCGACGAGCTTTTTTCCCACGCTGGTGAACGTGATGTCCTGCCGGGTGAAATTGTCGGCCGCCATCGCCCCCTGGGCGAGCAGCAGGGCCGAAGCCACGAACACCAGGCCGAGCCAATGTCTGATAGCACGCATGATCTTCCCCTCCCTGTTTTATGAAATATGCCTTGCGGCTTTATCGATATAGACAGTGCAGGGGCGGAAGTCAATGGCCGCCCGTTTCGCACCGCACCGGCGGGGAGTGCTGCAGATCGGACTGGCCGGCCAGAGCGACAACAGGCCCCCGCAGGAGCCCGGATCGTTCTCGATCTTCACGCGGGGCGCGGCGCTCAGGGTTTCAATCCGACGTCCCATGGATCGACTCTCTTGAAGGTGCCGAAGGTCTGGAAGTGAACGCGCTGCAGGACGAGCAGCGCGCGCAGCACGTCCGGCGGAAAGCCCTGGCGATCACCACGGTTGTCCACGATCAACCCGTCGAGATAGGCCTCGGCCGGACCGGTTCCCCATAGCGCGACAAGATTCTGATGGACTCGCGGAAACAGTGTTTTCAGCATTGCGACCGCCTCTTCGGCCAGTTCCTTGTCGGACGGCTGCGGCCGATTGTTCCGATCGACAACCTCGTCGAGCGGAACATTTGCGTCGATTTCCGCATCGGACATGATCTGCGGAAGTTCGGGCTCTTCAGCGCTCATCACAGCATGCCTCGCCAAAGGTTGCACCGAATCACAGCAGTCGAGTTAATGGCCAATGGTGAACGTTGCGTTCGAGAAGAGGACGGCGCCCCAATGCGTGCCCGCGTGTCCGGCAGGTTCCGTCGCGGCCCCCTTCTGGAGCGATCCCGACACGGGCCTGGATTAATTTGGGCAGGAAATGCAGGGTCAGCGTATTCCTGTGTCTTGGTAGCGTCAACGCCGGTCCGAGGCTTTCGGTCGATAGCTGGCTGATTCCCGGGCCTCGATGACGTCACGTTCGTTGTGCCATTACGACGTTACTGTCTTTCTCCCGCTGACCACGGCATACGTCACCACTGGCTCGCTAATGCCTTTGACAGGAACAGCTGGCATTGGCATCAGTTCAAAGCGCGGATCCAACTGCTCGCGAACCGACCCGGTAATCAGAATGTCGCGGCCATGCTCGCGCGTGAGTGTCTGCACGCGCGCGGCGAGATTCAATGTCGGGCCGACCACGGTGTATTCGCGCCGGTCGCGGCTGCCGATCAGGCCGGCGAGCCCGGGCCCGCGGTGGATGCCGATGCCGATGGCGATGCGCGGCAGCCCCGAGCCCTCGAGTTCGGCGTTGTAGCGCTCGAGCGCTGCACGGATGGCGAGGGCCGCCTGAACCGCGTCGTCGCACTGCCAGGGGTTGGGCTCCAGCGCGCCGAAGAAAATCAGGATGCCGTCGCCAAGAAAGGTACCGACGCGACCGCGGTGTTCGGTGACGCTGTCGCTGACGAGCTGGAAGTAGCCGTTCAGCACTTTGGCCAGCGTCCTCGGGTCGAGCCGCCCGGAGAGCGCCGTGTACCCGACCAGGTCGGTGAACATGGCGGTAAACACCTTGTGCTCCGCGATGCTTTCCGGCCCGTCGGTAAACAGGCGATCGACTACACCGGCAGGCGCGAGCAGGGCGCAGGATTGTTGCAGGCGCTGCAGTTCGACCGCGGACGCCTCGATGCGCGCGCGCAGTGCGCGCAGACGCTGTTGCTGCCAGGCGCACAAGCCGGCCGCAGCCGCCAGCACCAGCAAGACGAGCGCGTAGCCGACGTTCACGGCCGGCGCGGCAGTGCCGCGCGCAGCCGGCACATGGAATTCGCCAGCGAAACGACACCGAGCGCCTCGACAAACTGCGCCGCCGACAGTCTCGCGCGCAATTCGCGTGCACGGCGTTGGATCTGGATGGGTTCGTACCAGATGCTGTCGCGTGCGAAAGCGAGCAACAAGCTCTCGTCGCTGTCGACGCCAGGGCCGCCGAGGTGCGCGAGAATCTTCTCCGCGTCGGCCGGCGCCAGACCCTCCGCTTTCAAAACGCCGGCGATCTCCTCACGGGAACTCTGGCAGCCCAGACCGTGGCCGATGACGGCGAACATGAGCGCTTTGCAGCGACGGCTCAGGATGGCAGAGGCCCACAGGCCCTCGAGCGTGGAAGCCAGTGCGGGGCCGATGGGCGAGCCCTCGAACTGCATTAGCAGCGCGGCGAACGGGCCTTCGGGCGGGTGCGCGAAGGAATCCGGCTGTCCGCGCTTGCGCCAGCCGCGAATCATGTACGCAACCAGTGGCCGGAACAGGCGCATGAACCATCGGTCGGCGAGTTGCTCCCAGGACTGCGGGGGCAGCGCAGGGATGGTAGAAAGGCGATTGAAGAACGCAACTGAGGCAACGGTGAATGCGATTTCGCGTATTTCCGCGTCGCCATAGCCGGCTGCGCGCAGCGGCTCGAGGTCCAGCGGCGTCACCAGCGGGGTAGAGCGCGTCATGCGGCGCGCGAAGTGCACGGCGGCGGCGGCCTTGGGTTCCAGTTCGCCGCCGGCAAGTCGCTGCTCGAGCTGTTGCATGCGCTCTTCGCTCATGCCAAGGATGCGCAACTGCATGCGTGTGACCGAATAGCAGTAGCGGCACGAATTCTCGCGGCTGACTACCAGCGCAAGCAAGTCCATCGTCTGGAAATCGAGATGCACCAGCAGCTTGTTGTCCACCCCCAGACGCATTGCCGCCCGGGACAGCCACGGGCAACTAAGGAAATAGCGTATCCAGCCCGGCGCGGCGCCGGTTTCGCGGCGCAACGCCGCCTCGGCCTGCCGGTCGGGAGCGGCATCGAGCAGACATTGGTCCCAGGACACGTTTAGTAGCGGGCTCGCCATCGCGCTACTTTACCGTCCGTTGCGATTCTTTCCCAGCGCCCGCGGCCAATTTCGGCCGAGCGCGGCCCGCAAGCTGCCAAGTGGCAAGTGGGACAAGCCGGCCAGATCGCATAAAGCTCGCGCGCGCTTAATGCGTCATCCGCCGCGACTCACTGGCCAATCAATAGGCGCGCGGACAAGGAAAGCACAGACGAGCATCGAAGGGCGACCCGTGTAATTCTCTCGGCCCTCGCCCCTAGAAAATATACCGCATGCCGATTTCCATGTTCCAGTCATAGACTGACGCCATATCGTGCCGGTTGATCACGCCGATTCCCGGTCTGACCCAGGCGGCAATGCTCTTTTGCAGGATTTTTCCGACTTCCAGCTCGAGCGTCATGCCGACCTTGGCACTGTGCTCCCAGTCGATGGTGAACTGTGGTTCGAGGAAGGTGTAGATCTTGTTTGGCCAGCGCGTCAGCAGATTCGGTTTGATGTTGGTGAAGCTGACATCGCCGCGATTGCCGTTACCGGCCACCGAGAAGTAATGCTGGATGCTGGGGAAGAATACCGAATCGTAGGCGGGCAGGTCGACGGCCGCGTAGATGTTCGGAGCAAAAACGGTCGTGCCGAATCCCAGTCGTTCATCATCCGCCGTATTGAAAATCACGTCAGCCGCCACGATCAGGCCAAAACCTTCGCGCTGGATGACGCGCCAGGCCCCGCGCGCGAGCAGATCGCCCTGCCCGCTGACGCGCTCTCCACCGGCGCCTGGATCGTAAGTCACGTAAGGTATTTCGGCCCGAAGCGCAACGTCGGCGTTCACCGCGTATTCGAAGCGAGGTACGAAGATGTTTCGGTACCCGTCGCCTTCGAGCTTCTGATACTCGTTGCGTATTTCCGCGCGCGTGCGGAAGTCGGTGGGCTTTTTCAGGAGTGCTTCGGCCGCGGACGGTGCGGCCGGCTGGGATTGTGCGTGCAGAGGCTGGCCCACGCAAAGCACCAGCAGGCAGGTGATGCGGAGGGCAAACTCGGATCTGAACTGCATCTTCTTAATTTCTCCTCGGGTGGGTGCGGCGCGTCTGCGCGCCGGTGTGGCCGCGCGGAAGGCCCGCTGCGGTAGGCGTCGGGTACGAGCTTCCAGACTAGAGTGTGACAGATGTTTGCGGCGGCGTGCACTCGCGCCTGCGCTATGCAAACGAGGCAAGCAAAGGCGGGGGCGAGGAGAAAGGGGCGAGTGAAGGCAAAGACCAGCCGCCAAGTCAAAGTCTTTCACTGAAAGTCTTCACGCGCTTTTATTGAAGGGGTGCCCTTACTCACCCTTCACCCCGCGCTCATGTCTGGCCTATGCGAACCACCAAACGGACTTTCTTAAGGGGTGCCTGTATAGTCCCTGCCCCACTCAGGAGACCATCATGAACGAAGTGAAGCCGGTAAAGAGCGCCGCAGTCGAGCCGCTTGTCCGTTACACGCCTGCCGAAACAGCCCGCAACAAGAAGGCCCGGGACATCCGGCGAAAGGCGATCCGGGACCAGAACGTTCGCAGCAAGATGAAGTGAGAAGGGCAGGGACGAGGGGTGGAAATACGAGCAGGACTCAGGACTGAGTGAACGGCGGACCAGAGCGTAAATGGCAAGAGCAGGAAGGCGGCTTAGTTTTGAGTTCCCACTGAGTCCTCAGTCCAGAGTCCTTTTCCCGTTATCGCCGCTAGCGCCTTACCCGAACTTCTTCCAACCCGAAAGCTCGCGCACCACGTCCGCCGAAACGGTTTCCTTTTCGCTCCAGGCCTCTTTCTGCGCGGGCTCGTAGTTCGTCGCCGGCTGGACCGGGACTTCGGCGAATTTCTCCGCGGCGGCGTCCTCGCGATCTTTCAGCAGAGTCTGCAGTTCCTCGAAGTGCTTTTCCATCAACGCGGCATTCACGGCGCTGCTCTGCTGCGCATTGACCGGAAGGGCGGCGAGGTCGCGCCGGCAAAAACGGCAGACAACCGCTTCCGCCTTGATCGACTCAGCGCAGAATGGGCACTGGCGTGCGCTGGCGTGCGCGACGCCCTGGTCTTGCGCCTGCTCCGGATGCTCGTTCAGACGCGGTTCGTTCAGTCGCGGTTCGTCCAGGTAAAACACCGGATCGGATGACGCAGTTTCATCACCGCGTTCGCGCACATCCTTGTTGACCGCCCAGATCATCGACGCGAGCCAGCCCAGTAGCGTCCATCCCAGGAACAGATTCAGCAGGCCGATAACGATGCCGAAGCGGTGCTTGCGGAAGATGGCGACAAGAAAGGGAACGAAATAGGCGATCAGGAAAAGCGGCAGGAGGACAGGAAACCATCCCCCCGCGCCGGGAAAACCCTGGTTCAATAATTCAATCATGGGATGCGAACAGTGCCAGGCAGGGCGTTCGATCGTCGCTGGAAGCACCAGATCTGCGGACAGAAAGCAGGCCGCGTCCCGCCGGAATCGCACCGAAATACACCGGACTTATTGCCAATGGCATCGACCGCCCGTAATGAAAGCTTGCGCATTTGTAATCCGAAAACAGCCTGAACGCAAGGGTTCCCCGCAAGGATGAGGGGCGAGGGCCGTGGCGCGAGGGGGAAAAAGTAGAAATTTCCGCTCAGTGATGGGGCCGCGAATGCCTTCGCCGGAAAGCCGGGGCAGGTAGACTGGACTTTGCTCGTCCCTCGTCCCTGGCCTATTTCCCCATTGCCTTGCGCTTCCACAGGTCCCAGGCTCGTTCGTAGCCGCCGTAGCCTTCGGCGTTGTGGGCTTCCTCGGCGTTGAGGTACGTGATGTCACCGCCGAGCGCCATGGCTTGCGCCTGCAGCTTCGCGTTCATCTGCAGGTAGTAGCTGCGTCCGACCGCCTGCGGCAGCGAATCGCCCACCACGACTGCGCCGTGGCCGCGCATCAGCGCGGCGGGTTTGTCGCCGAGCGTGCGCGCGAGCGCCGCGCCGAGTTCCGGCGTTTTCACCAGCATGTCGGTGTCGCCCGCGACATTGCGGATATCGAAGATCGGCACGCCTCTGCCGATGAAGCCAGCCATGTGATAGAGCGGTCGCAGCGCAACGGTACTTGTCCCGAATGGGATGACGGCGGCGGCGTGGTTGTGGACGATGGCTTTGACTTCCGGGCGTATCTTGTAGATTTCCCCATGGATGAAACGCTCGAGATACATCTTGGCACTGCCGCTGCCCACGGGCTTGCTGTCGAGGTCGAGTTCCAGGATATCGTTTGCGCCCACCAGCTCCGGCGCGATCGAGCGTGCAATCAGATAGCGCTTCGGATTCTTGTCGTGGCGCACGCTCACATGCCCGTAGCCGTCCACGATTTCAAGCGCTGCAAGTATGCGGTTCGCCGCGACCAGGTCTTCGATCAATCCCGCGTCGGCCGTAACCGGTTCGGAGCGCGCGTTGCGCGCCGCGCCCGTCAGTGCGCTGGCGAAAAGAATGCCGCCGCCGATCAGGAACTCTCGCCGCACAAAGCTGCGCTGCGTGGAATTATTCGTGTTCATTGAGCCTCTCTATGATTGTGAGGGCGAATTCGGTTGCCAGATTTCGGCCAGTATTAACAGGACTTTCGTGACTCAGGACTCGGGACACTGGGCTTAAGAGTCCAAGCTTTCTTGCTGCGCTTCAAGTGTTCCCTTGTCTTTCACCTTTCACCTTTCACCTATCCCCTCGTTCGTTGCTACCAGTATCGCCGCATTTCCAGATACGTGAAGGAAGCCGTCCAGCTGACCATGAGCAGCCCCACGAGCGACTCGATGCCGCAGATCAGGCGCAACGGCCCGGTCGGGTAGATGTCGCCGAAGCCCAGGGTGGTGTAGGTTTCGCTGGAAAAATACATGAAGCTCGTCAGCGAATCTTTGAACGTTCCTCCAAATCCGCCCAGGCCGAACTTATCCCGCATTACGTAATAGGCGAGTCCAAACACGGCAATTTGCAGCAGATGACTCATCATGGCGCCAACCAGCGAGACCAGTACTTTGGCGCGGCCTGAGATAAATCCCCAACTGTTGAGACGATCGTTCAATAGTCGCAGCGTCTCGTAATGCATCATGACGCTGACAGCGACCAGGAAAAAACACAGCAGGAGTGAGGGGAGCATGAAATCAGGGCCGAGGGGCGAGGGTCAAGGGAAAAGCGGGGGCAAGGGAAAACCGTGACCTGGCTTAAACGTATGAAGGGAAAGATGGTGGACAGACCGGACTTGCAACGTGACCGAGCAGGCCTGCGCGAGGCATGAGCCTGCAATGAAATACGCCAAAAAGCGCGGCGTGTAATCACCGACCGGTACGCCGGTACCTTGTCTTTGCTATCCTTCTTCAGCACAACAACAACCCGTTCCGAAGCGAGACGTTCTCATGCCATCTGACAGTCCCGACCTGCGCAGTGAAAACTCCGTTCCCTGGCAACCGAGCCAGCGTTACCCCGACCCCGCCATCCAGATCCTTGACCAGAGCTTCGCCAAATACCGGGTCAATTCGGCGTCCGTGGAGCGGATCGCGCATGGCTTCCGCTGGTGCGAAGGCCCGGTCTGGTTTGGAGACGGGCGTTATCTGGTGTGGAGTGACATCCCGAGCAACCGCATGCTCAAGTGGGAAGAGGAAACCCGTGCAGTGAGCGTATTTCGCAAGCCGTCCGATTTCGCCAACGGCAACACGCGCGACCGGCAGGGACGGCTGGTGACATGCGAGCACGGCGGGCGGCGCGTGTCGCGCACCGAATACGACGGCAGCGTGACGGTGATCGCGGACCGCTACGAAGGCAAGCGGTTCAATTCGCCGAACGATGTCGTCGTCAAATCGGACGGCTCCATCTGGTTCACCGATCCGCCGTTCGGCCTGCTCGGTAATTACGAGGGCCATGTCGCCAGACAGGATCTGCCGATGAATGTCTATCGCGTCGACGGCGCAAGTGGCGAGATCACGGTGGTCGAGAGCGAAGTGAATCGCCCGAACGGATTGTGCTTCTCGCCGGACGAGTCGATCCTGTACCTGGTCGAATCGGGCAGCACGCCGCGCAACATCTACGCCTACGACGTGACCGACGGCGGCAAGCGGCTCACCCGCAAACGCAAATTCCTCGACGCCGGACCCGGCACGCCGGACGGCATGCGCTGCGACGTGGATGGAAACATCTGGTTCGGCTGGGGCATGGGCAGCGCGGAACTCGACGGCGTCGTGATCTACAACCCGGATGGTCACCTGATCGGGCGCATCGCACTGCCCGAACGCTGCGCGAATCTTTGCTTCGGCGGCCTCGCGCGCAACCGGCTGTTCATGGCCGCGAGCAAGAGCGTGTACGCGTTGTATGTGAATACGCAGGGCGCACTCGGAGGCTGAAGGTCTCCTCGTCCCTCGCCCCTCGCCCCTCGGCCGAGACGCTGCAAGCGACGCGATCTGCGCCTACGACAGGTGTTCCACCGGCGAGAAATGCCTCATCAATCCG
>JANMYN010000834.1:0-2430 GCA_031382195.1 Betaproteobacteria bacterium | reverse complement strand
GCTCGAACGCGGCCTGATCCGGTTCCTGTACAAGAGGCCGCTCGACACCATGCTGGCGACCTGGGGCCTGAGCCTGATCCTGCAGCAGGTGTTTCGCCACGTGTTCGGGCCCAAGGACGTCGGCGTGCCGACGGTAAGCTGGCTGCAGGGCGCGTGGGTGCCGGCTGCGATTCCCGGCGCGTCGTTTCCGCTGAGCCGTATCTTCATTATCGCGCTAGCGCTGCTGGTTTCGTTCGGCGTGTACCTGTTGCTATTCCGCACGCGCTGGGGACTGCGTATCCGCGCGGTAACCCAGAACCGTTCTATGGCCGGTGCCGCCGGCATCAATACCGAACGAGTCGACGCGCTGACATTCGCGCTCGGCTGCGGCCTGGCCGGCATCGCGGGGAGTTCATTTACCATGCTCGCTTCGACCGGACCGGTAACAGGGCAGCAGTACGTCGTCGACACGTTCGTCGTGGTCGTGTTCGGCGGCGTCGAAAGCCTGCTCGGCACGCTGCTCTCGGCGACGCTCATCGGCGAGCTGCAGTCGACTTTTGAATTCCTCATGACCGGCTCGATGGCCAAGGCCTCGATCCTTATGCTTGTTATCGTCGCGCTGTACTTCCGCCCGAACGGGCTGTTCGCATCGAAAGTGAGGCGATAGTGAGCGACGGAGTGAGCGCGTTAAACGATTCGGGAGCACAGAGTGGGGCTGCGCGTCGCACGCCGCTGGAATGGCTGAGGCTGCTGGGCCTGCCGATCCTCGGGCTGCTGCTAGTGCTGATGCCGCTCTTGCTGTCCGAATTCCGCCTTAACCTGCTGGCGAAATACCTGTGCTTTGCGTTTCCCGCGATCGGCATCGTGCTGATCTGGGGCTACGGCGGCATCCTGAGCTTGGGCCAGGGCATGTTCTTCGGTCTTGGCAGTTACATGATGGCGATGTTCCTGAAACTGGAGTCAACCACCAGCGACAGTTCGGCGCAGGCACTGTCCGAATTCTTCGGCTCCAGCCTGCCGGACTTCATGGTCTGGAACAGCGTCGATGCGCTACCATGGTGGTGGGAACCGTTTCATTCCTTCTGGTTCACGTTGCCGGCGATGATCATCCTGCCGGCGTTCGTCGCTTTCGTGCTGGCCTATCTCAATTTTCGCAAGCGCGTCGGGGGCGTCTATTTCTCGATCATCACGCTCGCGCTTGCGGCGATCATGGCCATCGTCATCATCGGCCAGCAGGGCGTGACCGGCGGCATCAACGGCATTACCGACTTCAAAACCTTCTTCGGCATCAGCTTCGAGGCGCAAGGCGTGCGTACCGGCCTGTACTTCGCCACCGTCGTGCTGCTGCTGATTGCGCTGGTCGTCGGACGCTCCATCATCGGCAGCCGGCTTGGCAAGATCCTGGTCGCAATCCGCGACCGCGAAGACCGCGTGCGGTTTTCCGGGTACGACCCGGCGATGTTCAAGGGATTCATATTCGCCGTTGCCGCGGTGCTGTCTTCGATCGGCGGAGCGATGTTCACCCTCCAGGTCGGACTGGCGTCGCCTTCGCTGGTTGGCATCGTGCCTTCGATAGAAATGGTGATTTATGCGGCGGTCGGCGGGCGCCTGTCCCTTATCGGCGCGGTTTACGGCGCGATCCTGGTAGGAGCGGGCAAGACCTATTTCTCGGAAAATTTTGTCGAGTACTGGCTGTATTTCATTGGCGGATTGTTCATGGTTGTCGTTATCTTCCTGCCTGAAGGCCTGGCCAGCCTGCTGAACAAGTTGAAGGGCAGCAAGCGCGCGCGTGTGGGAGCGCGGAAGTGAGCGGACTCATCCTTTCGGTCGAGGACTTGACCGTTTCTTTCGACGGCTTCAAAGCCGTCGACGGCCTGAACTTCTATGTCGAGGAAGAGGAATTGCGTGTCGTCATCGGCCCTAATGGAGCGGGCAAGACTACACTGCTTGACATGATTTGCGGAAAAACCAAACCCAGCAGCGGTTCCATCCGCTTCAAGAATCGCCAGCTCACCAGCATGATTGAATACCAGATCACGCGCGCCGGAGTAGGACGAAAATTCCAGAACCCGTCTGTCTATGAGGATCTCACGGTGTTGGAGAACCTGGAGATCTCGTACCCAAAAAAGCGCAACGTGTTCGGCTCGCTGTTCTTCCGGCGCGCGCCTGAGATCGTGGACGAGATAGAAAGCGTGGCGCGCCAGATCTACCTGGACGAGCAGCTCGGCACCAAGGCGGGTCTGCTTTCGCACGGCCAGAAACAATGGCTCGAGATCGGCATGCTGCTGATGCAGGACCCGGAGCTGATGTTGCTCGACGAGCCGGTGGCCGGCATGAGCGCGCGCGAGCGCGAACAGACCGCAGAGTTACTCAAGCGCATTGCCACGGGCCGCTCGATGGTGGTCATCGAACACGACATGGCGTTCGTCAAGATGATTGCGCAGAAAGTCA
>JANMYN010000519.1:0-2084 GCA_031382195.1 Betaproteobacteria bacterium | reverse complement strand
CGTGATTGAGCATGAAGGCAATGGTGTCCGCGTCGAGCCGCGTGTTGAGCGTGTTCAATACGGCGCCGGTCATCGGCACGCCGAAGTGTGCCTCGAACATGGCCGGCACATTCGGCGCCATAACGGCCACGGTATCGCCGGGGCCAATGCCACGCCGGATAAGCGCGGAAGCCAACTTGCGGCAACGTTGATAGGTTTCGCGCCAGGAGGTTTCGGCCCCGGCGTGGATGACCGCGATTCTGTCCGGATAGACCTCGGCCGCGCGCGACAGGAAAGACAGCGGAGACAACGGGACGTAATTGGCTGGGTTTCGATCCAGGCCAGTCTCGTAAGGGCTGATGCGGTTCAAGGTTGCTCCGGATTTTTCTGAAAAAAGGACTAGAACTTAACTTATGGGGCGGATCAGGCAATCCCGCCAGAGCTTGCGGAATGATACGGGATTAGGATCCAGGACCCCGCCGGGAAGGCCGATGACCAAACCTAGAAAACCATGGAAGATTGCTCCAAAAGAGCTTGACGCCAGTGGAAAATTTAACATTTCCCTGTACCGAAAAGCGGGCAAATGGTGATAAGATTCACGTCCCCCCGCAAGGCTGTGCACCGCCAAGGAACCCGCTCGATGCCGAAGCCGCAGGTGACGCCAAGATGATGCCCGAGCGCGCTAATCGCACGTTCATCTGCAGCGTGCTGTTTCTCGACATCGCCGAGTACTCTAAAAAGCCAGTCTCGGAACAGATCCAGCTTAAGGACCGCTTCAACGCGCTGATTGCGGAATCGATTCGCGACATCGCACCAAATGACCGCATTATTCTCGACACCGGGGACGGCGTGGCCGTCAACTTTCTGGGCGACCCAGAAGACGCGCTGTTCGTGGCCATGAGCCTGCGGGAATCCTTTGCTCCAAAACCTGCCGAACCGCCCATCCTGCCGGCACGCATCGGCATCAATCTCGGTCCCGTGCGCCTGGTTCGGGATCTCAACAGCCAGCCCAATATCATTGGCGATGGCATCAACGTCGCGCAGCGTGTAATGGGATTCGCAAAGCCGGGACAAATTCTGGTTTCTCGCTCTTATTATGAGGTGGTATTGCACATCTCGGAGGGCTATACCAAGCTGTTCAACTATGAAGGCTCACGCACGGACAAGCATGTGCGCGAGCACGAAGTCTACAACGTCGGCTATGCCAACTCGCACAGCAGCGGTATCCGCTCTCCGGCCGAGCGCGCCCAGGTCTCCACACACGAGGGTAGGCGCCAAGCCACCTCGGCGACGCTTGCCAGCGGCCCGCATTTCTGGTCCTTGCTGGCGCGCATCGAACCCTGGCTGAATAACCGGACCATTGCATTTGGCACAGCCGCTTTGTCCGCCGTTGCATTCGTGCTTGCGGTAGCGGTTAATCTAGTTGGCCACACTGAAGTCGCTGCGCTGTCGTCGCAACCCGTCGAACGAAGTGCGCAGAAAAAAGCGCTTTCCTCTGTACGCTTGGAAGAAACGGCGATATCCGCGCCCCAAAAGCCCGCGCAGAAAAAATCCCGAACCACCGTTGCCCGTGTGGAATCCACGCAGTCGGCAGTCAGCCTGCCCGCACCGAAATCAGACGCCGGTGAGAAAAAGGAGGCCAAGCTCTCGCCTTTCGCCTTCTTCTCCAGAGACAAGCCTGTCGCGGAACCGCCCGCGCCCGTTGCGCCTGCTCGCGCTGCACTGATCACTTTGGCAATCGCGCCATGGGGTGAAGTATACGTCGACGGCAATCGTATTGGCGTCAGTCCTCCGGTAAACGAAGTGGAAGTTGCGCCAGGCAAACGCAAAATCGAAATCAAGAACGGCGCATTTCCGGTATACACACAAGTTGTCGAAGTCAAGGCTGAGCAGAAGGTACGCATCAAGCACAAGTTCCAATAGATGAACATACTTAACTTTCGAAACCTGATGCTGATTATCGTCGCCGTTCTCGTGGCGGGCTGCCAGACCGGTTGGTTCAAGGATTTTGGCATAAGCCGCAATGCCGGGAACAGCTATCTCGAAGAGGGGATTCAAAACTACGAGGAAGGCAATTACCGGGTCGCGAAACGGCGCCTGCAGTT
>JANMYN010000824.1:0-4200 GCA_031382195.1 Betaproteobacteria bacterium | reverse complement strand
TGACGTTTTCTGGTCTTGTTCTTCCTTCGCGTCCTTTGCGTCCTTTGCGGTGAATGTGTGTTGATTTTTAGAGGGAAGGGAGATGTCTTTGCAGACGCAACCTGCGCCGCGCACACGCGTGCGCTTCTTCATTCTGGGCCTGTTGACCATCGGCACGATGATCAACTATCTCGACCGCACCGTGCTCGGCATCGCGGCGCCTTCCCTGACGAAAGATCTTGGCATCAGCGCGGCGACAATGGGCATCGTCTTCTCGGCGTTTTCCTGGACGTATGCCGCCATGCAAATACCTGGCGGCATCTTCCTGGATCGCTTCGGCACCAAGCTGACTTATTTCCTTTCGTTGACATTCTGGTCGCTGTCGACGTTGCTGCACGGCCTCGCAACCAATCTGGCCTCTCTGCTGACCTTCCGCTTTGCGCTTGGCGTCAGTGAAGCACCGTGCTTCCCGACCAACAGCCGCGTGGTCGCAACCTGGTTTCCCCAGCAGGAGCGCGCGTTCGCGACGGGCGTCTACACCGTCGGCGAGTATGTCGGCCTGGCCTTCCTGAGCCCGCTGCTGTTCTGGATCCTGGGCAGTTTCGGCTGGCGCGCGCTGTTCGTCGTAGTCGGCGTCGCAGGTATTCTGTTCGGCCTGATATGGTGGCGCGCCTACCGGGAGCCGCACGAGAGTTCGACCGTCAACCAGGCTGAGCTCGACTACATCGCGGCAGGCGGCGGGATCGTCACGCAGAACTCCGCGAAAGCGAAGTTCGAATGGCGCCTCGTAGGACAGCTGTTGCGCTTCCGCCAACTGGTCGGCATCTGCATCGGCCAGTTTGCCGGCAACTCGACGCTGGTGTTCTTCCTGACCTGGTTCCCGACCTACCTCGCAACCGAGCGGCACATGGGCTGGCTCAAAATCGGCTTCTTCGCCGTGCTGCCGTTCATCGCTGCATCCATCGGCGTGCTGTTCGGTGGCTGGTGGTCGGATCGGATGCTCAAGCGTGGCCACTCCGCCAACATCGCACGCAAGCTGCCGATCATCACCGGTCTTCTGCTGGCGTCGGTGATCGTCACGGCGAATTATGTCGATAGCGACTACGTTGTGATCGGAATTCTATCGCTGGCATTTTTCGCGCAGGGCATGGCCGCGCTAGGCTGGACGCTGGTCTCCGATATCGCGCCGAAGGGCTTGCTCGGACTGACTGGCGGCATCTTCAACTTCGCGGCCAATCTCGCCGGCATCATCACGCCGCTGGTGATCGGCTTCATTGTCGCCGCCACCGGCTCGTTCGTCGGCGCCCTGATGTTCATCGCCATCGTCGCATTGATCGGCGCTTTTTCCTACATTTTCATTGTCGGCGACATCCACAGGATAGAGCTGGAATAGCCGTCACGCGCTGTTTACCTGGTAACGGCAGTATTCCCGATGCGGCTGAAGGGCAGGGAAAGCGGGCCAAAGCGCGTGTTCGCGTCAATCGAACCGGAAATCTTGTAGGCAATCTGGTTGCCGCGCAGCAGATTTAAGAGCCCCATGCCGGCAGCGCGGGGCGAAAAGGCCAAAGGCAACTCCAGCGTCCCGGTCTGGCCCGGCTGCAAGTTGGCGGAACTCGCGAGCCTGCTGCTGCCGACTTCCAGTCCGCCGAGCGCAAAGTTCACGCCGAGCTTTGTCAGGTCGAGGGGAAACTGGTTGGTATTCTTCACCTGCAATTTCGCCGAAGCGGAAATTTCGTCGAGGCCAAACTTGCCGATGGCGAGCGAAGTCAGCTCGACCTGCGGTACCGCGGGCACCGGCAACTCTCCGCTTTTCGACAGCGGCACGTTGAGCCGGCCGAGCACCGGAGCGTCCACGCCGAAACTGAAATCGGCGGTGTAAGGGACGACGGCGCCGGGCTTCACGCCTTTGAGCGTTGCGAACAGCGTGGAAAATGGCACGGTGGCCGGTATCTGGAGTACCTGCTTGCCACGCGCCGGAATCGATCCGCTGGGCTTCAACGTGCCTTCGAGAAATTTGCTGCCGCCGCTGGTCAGGGAATAAGCGAGGTCGATCAGCGGCAGGTTGGCGGCGTAGGGATTCTCGATTTCGACATCGAACAGCAGCACGATATTTTCCAGCGTGAGCCCGCGGATGCTGGCGCCGATGACATGCGCAGTCGGCTTCGGCACGCCGCCAAGCAGGTCCTGCATGGACTGGCAGCCGGCGAGCAGCGTCAAGAAAGCGGCGAGCAGCGCGAATTGGGAACGGATTGGCGAAAGATTGAACATACCTGCAATGCTAGCCGAAATAGCCAGGGGAAAGGCGAAAGGTGAAAGCGGAAAGAAAAACCAACCTGTCAGGGCCGAGGCCTTGCGATTCTCAGTTTTCCCTTTGACCTTTCGCCTCGCTTCTCCCGCGCTCGCGTACGCGCACCAGCTTGCTCAGGTCGCTGCGACAGAACTATCCGGCCATCGGCCGGGTGATTCTGTCGCACAGTGGCGACATATTTCGCGACGCAATATCACCCGAAGTCTCGTATAGTGGATCGACATCTTTCGAGGAGTTTTTACGCCATGGCGATCTCGCTTCGAGAAGGTTTTTGGGAGCACTGGGTACAGCGTTTTCTTTTGCTGCGCACACTGACGGATGCGCAGGATCTCGTGCTGCGGTTTCGCGAAGTCGAAAGCCTCAGGCTCCATGTTCGGGAACGGCAGGCACTGGTGTTTGCGGCGACCCTGGTCATTGTCCTCATGAGCTTGGCGTGCGCCGTGGGAGTGGTGGTGTTTCTGGCAGACCGGCATACATTGCTCGCCCTGCTAGGCATTCTGCTGTTGCCGGTCGCGCTGGCCGGAAGCTTTTTCGTCCTCGCCTACGTCTTCTTTTCCTGGATCGAGGGCAGGGCCCTGGCGCGTGAACTCGGGCATCGCCACCGGCCCCCGCCCGGCGCATCGGCGTTGTGGCTCTCGAAAAAATTCGGGCTGGACATGGGCCCGTTTCCGCCGGTGCCCTGGATCTTTGCCGCGCTCGTCCTGTTTGTGCCCCTGGCCATGCTAGCGGCGGCCTGGTTGAGCGCCGCGGTGGTGGTGATCCTTCTCGGCATACTCATGCCGGTTCTTTACGCGAAATTCGACGCCTGAGCGTCGGCGTTCTTGATTGACGAGCAGTCGTGTGGGACAGATTCTCCCGATTCCGCGACTCAGCGCGGAACGTCTCCCGCCAGCGTAATCCGGTGCATGACGCGCCGGTAACCGTGGTAGTCGTTCACCGGATTGTGCTGTGTGCAGCGGTTGTCCCATAACGCGATCGATCCCGGCCGCCAGGCGAAACGGCAGGTGAATTCCGGACGTACCTGGTGCTTGAACAGATAGTCGAGCAGTGGTTGGCTTTCCTCTTTGGTCATGCCCGCGAAGCGCACCGTGTGGCCGGCATTCACATAGAGCGCCGTGCGGCCGGTCTCCGGGTGGGTGCGAGCGACCGGATGTTCCGCGGTGAATTCCGGGGCGGGCCTGCCGTCTGCGCGGACGCGGTCTTCGCGGGTTTTCGACGCATCGGCCTTGGCCGAGGAATTCACCGCCTTGCGTTCGCGCAACATTCGCTGCATGCGCTCGGACAACGCATCCCATGCAAGGTACATGTTGGCGAACAGGGTGTCGCCGCCGCGGGGCGGGGTTTCCCGGGCGAGCAGCATCGATGCCATCGGCGGAGCATCGAGGTAGGTCGTATCCGAGTGCCAAAGGCCGCCGAAGTTGACCCGTTCATGCTCGAGTTTTTTCACCTCGATGATCTTTGGAAACCCGTCGATGCCTTTCAGCAATGGATAATCGGTGGGCGTACCGAAACACTGCGCGAATGCGAGGTACTGCCCGGATGTCAGCGGTTGCTCACGGAAGAACAGCACCAGATGTTCCAGCCATGCGCGACGCAGTTCCGCCGCCAACCCGGGGTCGAGCGGTTTCGACAGGTTCACGCCGTCGACTTCCGCGCCCAACGCGCCAGCAATCCGCTTGAGCGTGATCATTGCAGGAACTTCGTCAGCACCTGTCCGGGAGCGGATTCGAGCGGCAGGTAATCCCGCCCATCGTGAATCTGTTCACCGTTGACCACACGCCGTGAATGCCTTGCGGATGGCGGATCATGCGTGCGCCGCCCGCGGGAAGATCCTTTCGGCGTTCGAGCGCGGACTGACCCACCGTAGCGGGATCGAACAGCAACAGATCGGCCCACGCGCCCGGTGCAATCCG
>JANMYN010000816.1:0-5172 GCA_031382195.1 Betaproteobacteria bacterium | reverse complement strand
GACTACGCCATGATCACCAAACCTGAACAAGTCGTCGCAGCCGGAAAAGCGCAATTGGACGCCAGCGTGCGTTTTGCCACGATCGCCACCGAAGGCGCTGAAAAACTTATCGAATTGCAGTTCAAGAATGCCAAGGCTTCTTTCGACGAAGTCGTAAAGAATGCAAAAGCGTTCACAGAACTGAAAGACGTGTCGCAAGTCGCCTCGTGGCTGGGATCAAGTTTCCAGCCTGGGATGGACAAGGCCGCAGGATACGCAAAGGGCTATTACGACGTCGCGACCGGCACGCAGCAGGAAGTCAGCGCTCTGCTCGAAGAGCAGATCGCGGAATTCAACAGGAATGTGTCCGTGGCGCTGGATACCGCGCTCAAGTCCGCGCCGGCCGGTTCTGAATCAGCCGTTGCCGCGGCAAAATCAGTGATCGATGTTGCCAATTCCGTCTACGAAACCGTTGCCAAGGCGAGCAAGCAGCTCGCGACGCTGACCGAGTCAAACATCGCGGCCGTCAGTATCAAAAAGAATGGTTCCTATGTTGATGCGCAATCCAAAAAGCCCCGATGATTCGGGGCTTTTTTATTTCGCGGCCTGGACTCCGGCGTCGCCATGCGTGAGACCGGATACCCGGTTGCGGCCGTCGCGCTTGGCCCGATAGAGGGCTGCATCAGCACGCCGCATGACCTCATCCGAAGTAGGGGTGGTCGAATCTTGCTGGGAAACACCGATGCTTACCGTTATTCGCATCGAGACGTTGCCCACCTGAAGGTTTTGCTGCGCCAGATTCTGACGCAACCGTTCGGCAAGTCTGACGCCCATTGCCAGATTCGCCCCGGGACAGACCACGACAAATTCCTCTCCGCCCAGCCGCCCGACGACGTCCTCGACACGCGCGCTTTGACGCAGCAGCGTCGCGACCTTGATCAGAACCCGATCTCCCGTTTCATGCCCATGGACATCGTTGACCTGTTTGAATGCGTCGATATCGATCATCATCAATGCGAAAGGACGCTGATTGCGCGAAGCCAGGGCCCACTCCTGCTCGATCCGCTCCATCAAGTAGCGCCGGTTGGGCAAGCCGGTCAGTGAATCGGTCAGCGCCGCCTGCTGCAGACGGCGGTTCGTTACCGCAAGCTCGGTGGCGAATTTACGCAGATTCTCGCTGTCGCGCCGGGTCTCATCTTGCATACGGATCACGCGCTCCGCGGCACGCAAACGCGCGGTCAGAACTTTCGGGTTGAACGGCTTTGTCAGGTAGTCGTCCACTCCCGCCTCGAAGCCCTCTACCAGCTCTTCTTCTTGCGCCATCCCGGTGAGCAAAATGAAATACATCTTTGCGCCCGCTTCGGTTTCCCGTAGCGCGCGACAAAGCATGAGGCCGTCCAGTTCCGGCACGACCCAGTCGGATATCACCAGCTGTGGATTCACCTCGATTGCAAGCTTTAGCGCCTCGCGGCCATTTACCGCCGCGACGACCTTGTGACCTTGCTGCCTCAGAGTCTGCTCCAGCACAATGCGTACTGTGGCGTCGTCATCGGCGATCAGGATGCTCATGGGCGCGGCACTCTTGTGCGGTTTGGTGCGATCCTGGTCCGCGACCGGGGTGATTTTTGCCGCGTGCTGCTCGAATGCCGCTACGTCCTGGGTCTTTACCTCCAGGATCTTGCCCCACTCGATCCACTCGGCCACGACGTGGTCGACGCTTTCACCCAGCACATCCGCATCCAGCCCGATTTTAGCCGCGGCAAGAATCAGGTCCGGCGCGATTGCCTTACGCACAGCTTCGGACGAAACGCTATAAGTCCCGATGGCGGCGGCGAGCGACAACATATGCAGCAGAAGATAGTCTCGCGACCCCTGGGTTACGCCGGCCGCATCAGGATCTTCGTGGCGCTCGATGGCTTCGACGAATGGTCTCGGAAGCTTCCAATCCTCGAGCATTGCCGCACCCAACTCGGAATGGTCTGTCTTGAATTCCTTGCGCTCGATTTCTGCGCGGACACGCGGAATGGCGTCTCGCTGCGTATCGAGCACCACTGAATATTCCTTCGGATACAGCGTGGCAAGCGCCAGAGAGCCGACGTCGGCGAGCAAACCGCAGGTGAACGCCTCTTCTGCGGCCGTCGCACGAACGCGCATGCAGAGCATATTTGCCGCAATCGCGGTAGCCAGCGAGCGTGACCAGAATCGCACATAGTCAAAATTGCGGCAGACACCGGCCCGGTTGTGTCCGAGCACCGCAAAGCCGAGAACCAACTGGCGCACGACACTCATGCCGATGCGCTGAATCGCGTCGGCAACAGATACGACCGGGCGGCGTGGACCGTTTAATGCCATGTTGGCAAACCTGATCACCCGGCCGGTCAGCGCAGGATCTACCCGCATCGCTTTGGAAATTTCGTCGATCGATACGTCTTCTTCGCGGGTCAAGTCAATCAGACGCAGCGCCACACCCGACGGCGAGGGCAACTTGCCGCCGCCTTTCATTTCTTCAAAGAGTTGCTGCGAAACTGCCATGTGAGCCCCAACATTCCGATAGTTGTTGATGGACACGGGGAAGCACTATTGTGCCGACAATCATGCGGGTTGAATCCCGAGCCCCTAATGGATATCGGAACGCGGGAGACGATCTTTAGCGCAGCTCCTGCGGCAGCAGTGCCTGAAACCGTTGGGAGAGAGGATAGTTGGGAAATTGCTTGCGAAAAGCCAGTAATTGTTCCCTTGCGTCGCCTTCCTTGCCGTCTCGAAGCAAATCGTCAATTTTCCTGAGCCAGTCCTCAGGCTGGGCGGGCGCTGACGCCTCCTCTTTAGGCAGAGCCTGCGCATCCAGGCCGGAAGGCGGGGCGATACCGGCCACCGCTTCAGCCTTCTTGCTCGCAGGAACCCTGCTGGATCCGGCAACGGCCGACTGCTCCCGTTCGGCGGACTTGGCCGGTTCGGCAACTACCGGCACTGCAGCGGGCTGCATCGCCGTGCCGGATGCCGTACCTTCCGCGGCCACCGGTGCCTCATCGCGCAGGACCGGTTCCCGAAGCGGGCGTGCTGTGCGCTCACGCGATGGTCTGTCTTCCCGCAGCGTGTCTACTTTCGCCTTCGGTTGCGCCTTCATTGCCAGTTGAGGCGGCGCCGAATTCGCCAGCTTGGCCTCATCGGCGGCGGGTTGGCCGAGGGATGGTAGCGGTGGTTCGTTGTCGCGCACAACCAACACAAGGGAAACGCCGATCACGAGCACGGCGGCAACCGATACAGGCACCTGCCAGTGACGCTGCGGGCGTGGCCGCTTCACTTCACGATGGGCGGCCGCGAGGACAGCAGCATCCAACCGCGCCGACGGTTCATCCCGCGCGCCGGCCCGGTAGCCTGCGGAGACTTCCGCACTCATCTTTTCCAGATCGCGGTCTTCAGGCGACATCGGCTTCATGCTCGATTCCTTCGCGCAGCTTGGCAAGCGCATAGCGCAAGCGGCTTTTAACGGTTTCCCTTCCGGTACCGGTCACTGTGGCAATTTCGTCCAGAGTCAGTCCGCCTTCTTCGTGCAACATGAAGACTTCGCGCTGTTCCGGTGGCAGCAGAGCCAGCGCATTCAGAAGTCTTGCCGCCGATTGACGCAAGGCCACCGCACGCTCGGGTTGATCGCGGACGGGACCTGCAACTTGATTGGCTTCTTCCGCGTCGTCATCGAGTGAGATCAGATGCAGCGGTGTCTTGCGGCGAAAATGATCGATCACGCAATTGTGGGCGACGTGATAAAGAAAAGTCGCGAACCGCGCCTCGACCCGATAGCGCGCACGCGAGGAGATGATGTTCATCCAGATTTCCTGGAACACCTCCTCGGCGGCCGAGCGCAGGCCGACTTGACGCAACACATAACGAAACACCCCGCCGCGATGGCGTCCGTATAACTCATTGAACGACGCGGCATCGCCGTCGCGATAGCGCAGCATCAAATGTTCGTCGGAGACGGGTTCGGCACTCACCAGCGCCAGTCTAGCGGGAAAAATGGTTCACCCGAGAACCAGCAGTTGCACCGCCAGGGACGCAAAGGAAGGCGATAGGCATGGATGACCGAACTCACCCAAAGGATTAACGTGCTGATGAATCCGCGCATTCGTTTTCCTTCGCGTCCTTGGCGTCCCTGGCGGTGCATGAACTGCCTGGTTAAGGTCCATGGTACTGCGTCTGGTCTGAGCCGCCCGGGGCGCGACTATCCGCGATCCGGCGGGTCGGGAACGAATCCGCCCGGGAAAGGCGAAGGCAACTTGCGTTCTTCCCGGATGATGCCGCGCGCGACCAGATTGGCGTAGGTGTCGTAGTGAATGGCGATGACCTCAGCCGCTTGATCCGATTCGCGCTCGAATTCGACATAGTGCGCGGGAGCATGCTGGCTGCGACCATGGCCGGTACCGATTTTTTTTTCTGGCGCAGCCGAGCGCTGCGCGCTGTCGCTCGCCGCAGCCGCTTCGGCACGCAATTTCGGTTGCTCGAGCTCTGCCAGCGGCTGCGGCTTGCGCCGGAACAATGCCACCCCGATCACACCCACATTGTCCGGACGCCCCGTGCGGGCCGCATAGGAATCGCCCAGATTGGTGAAATAAAATGCCGCGACTCTGTCCAGACTCTTGCGCCAACCCGCGATCGACAAGGGCCTGCCGCGCTCGATGACGTAGCCGCTTTGCAGAGCCGCCGCGGTTTCGCCGCTCACAACGTTCACGCCGTCAACAGCAACGACAGCAAGCAAGTCGCCGCTATCACGATTGCGGATTGTGACCTGGTACTCGTTGCCGGGCCGGCCGGCAACAAACCAGTGGCCGCCGCTCTGGTAAATCGGCAGCGTGCGGCCGCTCGCCCGATCATAGATTTCTACGTCCGCCAGGCGACCAGCACCCAGAACCGGTCCGGTAAGCAGGAACAAGCAGAAGAACTGCACGAAGCGTTCCATGGTGTGCTCCTTTCGATGAGAACACCGGTGTAAACGAAGTTTTGGGGTGATTGGGGTTAAAGGGTGAGGATTGCGGGGTGAGGGGTGAGGGGTGTGGGGCTGGAATCGACCTATTGTGTTGAAAAACTCCCGCTGCTGACTGAAGTTTAGTAGAACATGCTTATTGCATACTGATGCAGATGAGAGTGCTCGCGACGTGGCCCGGCGTATTGCCACGACCGACGCGTATAAGCAGTCAC
>JANMYN010000813.1:0-6511 GCA_031382195.1 Betaproteobacteria bacterium | reverse complement strand
ATCGTCGATCGAAATCAGGCAATCGAGCGCGCGGTAGGCCGCTATCGCCGCCCCCACTTTCTCGCGCTTGAGCAGATAGCCGGGAATGTCCAGTACCACCCGGTGCTTCGGAATGCGGTAGTGCTCGAGCAACGCGGCAAGGAATTGCCCGCTGCGCTCGTAGTCCAGAAACACGTCCGGATGCAGATTGAGGAACAAGAGGCCTTGCGAGCTGCGGCCGGACGCGAAATTGTGGACGTGCAACGTCGTGCCGAGCAGGTCGAGCAGGCAAGTCTCGGAAAAATTGTCGACCGGACCGAACATCGCTTCCGGTGCAACGATGCTGCCGTCTTCGTCGGCGCAGCGCAGATTCGCCTCGAAGCCCACGGCTTTCTTGTACGGCAGGCTGAACGCCGGCTGAAAAACCGTCCGCAGTTCGAGATCCTTGAACCATCCGGCGGCCCGCCCGGACTGCTCGGTGAGCATGCTCCGGACGAAGTCCAGCGTGTACACGGGTACTTGAATATTCATTGGCGCCTCATCGTGTAGAAGGAGGCGCGCCGCTTGGCTGCGTTCGCCTACTACGGATGGACACCCGCGCAGGGACTTTGTTCGCCAGAATTGTTCCGGTGGCCCAGACCAGGGTCGGCGGACGCCCCGTTTCCAGCGGGCTTTTGCGGCCGGAAAGGCTCGCAAGCGAGCGCGAATCGAGCGCGAGGCCAATAAATCAGGGGTCAGGAATCAGGAATCGGGATTAGTGTTACGCAGTGGTAGTGCGTTTCGCACGACAACCGCTGGCAACGGATCGACCGGCCGGATGCGGCAGGTCTCACGGTCGGCGATCGCATCCACGTTCACCAGAACCGGATCGAACCCATCGACAGCGACGCGCGCTGAACGCCGGCGACGAACTCACGCCGGCCTTTTTTTGCCCTCCACCAATCTTGCCAGCCGCGAAAGGCGCGGATCGGCGATGCCCGCGACTTCGAGACTGGTCGCGGTATTGATGAGGTAATCGGCGCAAGTGCCGTAGTGGCCGCGCGCCTTCAGCGCGATCGATACGATGTGTTGATCGTCGAGCCGGCCGGTGTAGCCCGGCTTTTTGCGATTGACGATGAATGCGATGGCGCGTACCACGCGCCCGCCTATGTCGGCTTTGATCCAGCGCGGCATGTACGTGCCCATCAACATTTCCCTGCGCCATAGCAGGCCGAGGTCGATCGCCAGTTCTGCGTCGTGCAACCGGTAGGCGACGCCCTGACAGGACCCGCCGGCATCCAGGCCGAGCACCAGTCCGGGCACGTCGGGTGAACCTCGGTTGACCTTTGACCACAGGTAGAAGCCGCGATGGTAGCCGTGAATGCGCGCAGGACGGCGCTCGGCGAATTCCATCAGCGGGCTCCAGATCAGCGAGCCATAGCCGAAGACCCAGATCGGTTTGCCCTTCGGGTGCGTTGCCACTATGGCGGCAAGCGAGGCGGCCACGTCCTCGTCGGACATGAGCAAATGGCCATAGCCGGCGTCCCGCACGGCCTGACGCACGCCGTCTTTTTCCAGAACAGAGCGATCGACCTTCGATTTCACGACTGCTTTCCCATCACGGATCGCATGTTGCCACAGCCACCGAACGAAACAACATCTGCTAATGTTTGCCTGACGCGGCGGGGCAGCCCGCAAACAAAAAGCCGGGGAAACGACGGACATGGCTGGATTGCAGGCATCGCAGGCGGCGCGCTTCTCCCTACCGGCATTGCTCGCAGTATGCGTTACCTTGCTGCCGGCATGCGCCCATCGCAACGCAGCCGTGGCGGACGCAGTCGCTGACGCGGTGTCAACGGGCTCACCGTACGGAGGTTTCGCGTTGGGCGAAGACGCCGCCGGCGCCGCCGTCGTTCTCGACGTCATCGCCGGCCCGGCGGCGCTTGCAGGGCTGCAGCCGGGCGACAGAATCGAAATGGCCGCCGGCGAGAAGGTGGGTGCGGCGCGCCTTCTCAACATGATTCGCGCCTCGTCCCCAGGTGCGCGATTGCCATTGCGCGTGCTTCGCGATGGACACTCGCTGGAACTGGTACTCGTTGTCGGCGATCGCAGCCAATGGGCCGCCCCGTCGTCTTTTCCCGCGCGGATTGCCTTCACGGAGCCACCGCGCAGGACGTCCGCGGTCTGGCTCGACGAGGTCGAAGCGAAAGTGGCCTCCGTGGCGCCCGGCCTTGCGCCGGCGCGTGAACGGCTTCAAAGGATGCTGCACGATCTTGCCCGCGAAGACAGGGGGTTCAACAGCCTGCGGCTCAATCGCCAGGTGCTGGCCGACCCCGGCACGCTGATCGAATGGGATCGCAGCCTGGTCCGCGATATCCAGCCGGCGGCGCAGGCGCGCAACCGCCTGGTGCCTTTGCTTTGCGAAACCCTCGTGCTCGATTGCAGCGCGATGCACGTTCCATTGCATGCGGGTGCCAGTCCCTCCCTCGCCGAATTCGCGGAATCGATCGCCATCGCGAACCGGCGCGTGCGCGAGGCCTTCGTTGCTGCAGGGCCGCGGGATCGATTGTTCGGCGATTTGCGCTATCTACTCGAAGAAACGGCCACCAAGCGGACCTTGATCGACCAGCCCGATTCATTGCGCGGAATTCGCGCAATGCAGGCGAGCATGCATGTCGATTTCACCGCGCTGCTGGATGCATTCAATCGCCTCATCGTCGAGGCATCCCGGGTGCAGGGCACATTCCGGTCCGCAGGTCGAAAAATTCCCCCAGCATTGGCCGCCATGGTCGAGGGTGAAATTCTCGACTACGCGCAAGTCGATGGCGGATACGTTGTCGTCGGCGGACCGGGACCGAACCGCTACCGCATGGACCGGCTCTACGCCGTCATCGATACCGGAGGCGACGACCGCTATGTTTGGGGCGAGGGCGTCGCGCTGGAAACGCAGACGGTGATCGATTTCGCGGGTAACGACCGCTACGAAGCCCGCGTCGGCGGGCCGGGTGCCGGCTGGCTCGGCGCCTCGGTATTGATCGACATGGCCGGAGACGACACTTACGTCAGCGCGCTCGGCGGCTGCGGCGCCGGGGCCTTCGGCTTCGGTTTGCTCTTCGACGCCACGGGCGCCGACACTTACCGTTGTGACGCCTGGTCTGTCGGCGCGGGCATCTACGGCGCGGGCGTGCTGATCGATGCCGGCGACGGGTGGGACAGCTATCTGTCCCAGAGCCTCAGTCAGGGTGTCGGTGGTCCTGCGGGTGTCGGCCTTCTCCTCGACGCGGGAGGCGATGATCTGTACCGGGCCAACGGGCTGGTGGCGTCTGTTTATGGCACGCCCACCACCTTCATGAGTTTCAGCCAGGGCGTCGGTTTCGGCATCCGGCCTTATGACCATGGCGGAATCGGCGCGTTGATCGACCTTGGCGGCAACGACCGCTACGAGGGCGGAGAATTCAGCCAGGGTGGCGGCTATTTCTGGGGCGTGGGCCTGCTCCACGACGCGGGCGGAAACGATCTGTACTACGGCGGTCGCTATGCACAGGGTTTCGCTGCGCATCAGGCGGCAGGGCTCTTTTCCGACATGGCCGGAGACGATGTCTATTGGGCCATGCGCGCGGCGGCGCAGGGCGCAGCGTGGGATCAATCCGTCGCCATGCTGTTCGACGGCGGCGGCAACGACGTTTATCGAGCGGAATCGCTGGCGCAAGGCGCCGCGGCGCAACAGTCCCGAGCGTGGCTGTTCGATGCCGGCGGTAACGACGTGTACTGGTCGTCCGGCGATTCGGCCCAGGGCGTGGCCGGCGACAATGCATACCATTTTCTCGACGACGATCCGGTCGTGAGCCTCGGCGTGCTATTCGATGCGGGTGGCGATGACCGGTATTCGACCGGACTAGCCAATGGCGAAGTCCGCATCCGGCATGCACCCGGCAATCCGCTGAAGGGCCGGGATAACAGCGGCGTGGCCATCGACGAATCGCCGTGAACGGGCAGCGCAGGCAAACGCAACAGTGCGCTAGACTTGGCCCTGCTGCCGAAAGCAAAGGAGCAATATGCCTTTCCTGACAACCGACGACGGGGTAAAGCTGCACTACGAGGAGAGCGGCTCCGGCACGTCGATCGTCTTCGTGCACGAATTCGCCGGAGACTGCCGTACCTGGGAGGCGCAGGTGCGTCATTTCTCGCGCCGCTACCGCTGCATCGCCTATAACGCGCGCGGCTACCCGCCGTCGGACGTGCCCGTCGTTGTCGAGCGCTATTCCCAGCAGCGCGCGCGGGACGACATCCTCGCCGTGCTCGATGCGCTCGGCATCGAGCGCGCACATGTCGCCGGCAACTCCATGGGTGGGTTCGCCGCGCTTCATTTCGGCATGGCCTATTCGCCTCGTGCGCTGTCCCTGGTCGTTGCGGGTTGCGGCTATGGGGCACATCCATCGCAGTATGTGCAATTCCAGTCGCAGGCCAGAGAACTGGCGCAAACCATGTTGGACAAGGGCATGGCGCACGTCGCGGCTACGTACGGCCATGGCCCGTCGCGCCTGCAGCTCAAGGAAAAGGATCCGCGCGGATTCGCCGAGTTCGTGCGCCAATTCTCCGAGCATTCCGCGCTGGGTTCGGCCAACACGATGCTCGGCTACCAGGCGCGGCGGCCGTCGCTGTACGATCTGACCGCCGACATGGCGCGCATCACGGCGCCGACACTGATCGTGGCGGGCGACGAAGACGATGCCGTGCTGGAACCGTCGCTGCTGATGAAGCGCAACATTGCAACGGCAGGGCTCGTCGTGCTGCCGAAGAGCGGACATATGACCAACCTCGAAGACCCGGCGCTGTTCAACCGCCTGCTGGAAGATTTCTTCCATCAGGTCGAGGCCGGCCGCTGGGCGCCGAAGGCGGTGATTGGTGATTAGTGATTGGTAATTGGTGGACTAGAACTTTAATACCTTCGGATTCTCCGTTTTTACCAATTACCAATTACCAATTACCAATTACCAATTACCAATTACCAATAACCAAATACCAATTACCAATCACTGAATTCATGGAAGCCCTCTCCCACCTCCGCATTATCGATCTGACCCGGGTACGCGCGGGACCGACCTGCGTCAAGCAGTTCGCGGACTGGGGCGCGGACGTCATCAAGGTCGAACTCCCGGACGGCGAAGACATGCTTGGCGAACGCCACGGCTCCGATGATCAGAACCTGCACCGCAACAAGCGCTCGCTGACGCTGAACTTGAAGGATCCGCGCGGCGTGGAAGTGATGAAGCGCCTGGCGAAAACGGCCGACGTGCTGGTGGAAAACTACCGTCCCGACGTGAAGCACAAGCTCGGCATCGATTACGAAACGCTCGCTGCCGAAAACCCGCGCCTCGTGTATGCCAGCATTTCCGGCTTTGGCCAGAATGGCCCGTACCGTGACCGCGCCGGATTCGATCAGGTCGCGCAGGGCATGGGCGGGATGATGTGGGTAACCGGTCTGCCGGGACAGGGGCCGGTGCGCGCCGGCATTCCGGTGGCCGACCTGAGCGCCGGATTGTTCGCCGCGCTGGGCATCCTGATTGCGCTGCAGGAGCGCAGCCGTTCAGGCAAAGGTCAGTGGGTGCAGAGTTCGCTGCTCTCATCGATGATTACGATGATGGACTTCCAGGCCGCGCGCTGGCTCGTCGAAGGCGAAGTGCCGGGGCAGGCGGGCAACGACCATCCGACCTCGATGCCGACCAGCGTGTATCCGACAGCCGATGGCTACGTGAACATCGCGGCCTCTGGCAATCCGATCTTCGCGCGCATGTGCGCGGCCTTCGACGTACCGGAGCTTGCCAAGCACGCAGACTTCGCCAACGCGAAACTGCGCTCGCAGAACCGCGTGGCGCTCAATGAAGCGATCAGCGAGCAATCCCGGCGCTACGATTCGACGACCCTGATCGCGCTGCTGGCGGATGCTGGCGTGCCGTGCGGACCGATATACAAGATGGACGAGGTCTTCGCCGATCCGCAGGTACGACACCTCGGCATGGCGGTGCCGGTGCCCAAAGCAGACGGCGGCAACCTGACGCTGGTGGGACCGGCGATGGCGCTGTCCCGCACACCCGCGCGCATGAAGCGCACCGTGGGAGCGGCGGGCGAGCACAATGATGAAATCCTGCGCGATCTCGGCTACAGCGATGCCGACATCGCCGCCCTGCGCGGCGCAAAAGTCATCTAGGGAATACAGATAAACCTTACTTCTCACCACGAAGGCACGAAGGACACGAAGGAACACGAAGAAAACCGATATGAAATTCCATTCGACGGCAAGTCTCATGCTCACTGTGTGGTCGCGGGGTCGCACAGTCGTGGAATATACCTATCATCACGAAGTTTTCCCGATATGCGTCGCCTTTGCCCTTCTTCGTGCAACTTCGTGTCCTTCGTCCCTTCGTGGTGAGATTTAACTTGGTTTAGAAAGTCCTGTCGTCTGGAGATAGATATATGAGCAAGGGCAGACTGCGCGTGGAGCGCGACGGATCGGTGGGCCGCCTGGTGCTGGACAATCCCGAGCGCCGCAATG
>JANMYN010000803.1:0-2441 GCA_031382195.1 Betaproteobacteria bacterium | reverse complement strand
CATGCTGGGCTACGCGGCCGCCGACGTGATGAACAAGATCACGCCGGCCGACATTTCCGATCCACAGGAAGTGATCGCGCGCGCCAAAGCATTGAGCCTGGAGCTGGGAACCACGATTACGCCGGGCTTCGAGGCATTGGTGTTCAAGGCCTCGCGCGGCATCGAGGACATCTACGAGCTGACCTATATCCGCAAGGATGGCAGCCGCTTCCCGGCGGTGGTGTCGATCACGGCGCTGCGCGACGCGCAAGACGCCATCATCGGCTACCTGCTGATCGGCACCGATAATACCGCGCGCAAGCAGGTCGAAGCAGAGCAGAAGCTTCTCGATCAGCGCCTGCGCGACCAGCAGTTCTATACGCGCTCGCTCATCGAGTCCAATATCGACGCGCTCATGACCACCGATCCCGCCGGCATCATCACGGACGTCAACAAGCAGATGGAGGCGCTCACCGGCTGCACGCGCGACGAACTGATCGGCGCGCCGTTCAAGAATTACTTCACCGATCCGGAGCGGGCCGAAGCGGGGATAAAGCTCGTGCTGAGCGAAAAGAAGGTCACCAACTACGAGCTGACGGCGTGCGCCCGCGACGGGAAGCAAACGGTCGTGTCCTACAACGCGACCACGTTCTACGATCGGGACAGGAGGTTGCAGGGCGTGTTCGCTGCGGCGCGCGACGTCACCGAGCGCAAACGCCTCGATCAGGTTCTGCAGGATCAAAATGTCGAGCTGGAGAACGCCAAATCCCTTGCGGAAAAAGCCAATCTCGCGAAATCGGATTTCCTGTCCAGCATGAGCCATGAGCTGCGCACGCCGCTCAGTGCGATCCTCGGTTTCGCCCAGCTCATCGAATCCGGTTCGCCGTCGCCATCGATCTCCCAGAAGCGAAGCATCGATCAGATTCTCAAGGCGGGTTGGTACTTGCTGGATCTGATCAACGAGATCCTCGATCTCGCGCTGATCGAGTCCGGCAAGCTGTCGCTGTCGCTGGAGCCGATTTCGCTCACCGAAGTGATGCACGAATGCCAGGCAATGATCGAACCGCAGGCGCGAAAGCGCGCCATCCGCATGAGCTTTCCCCAGTTCGAGATCCCGTACTTTGTCAAAGCCGACCGGACACGGGTGAAGCAGGTTCTCATCAACCTTCTTTCCAATGCGATGAAATACAACAAAGAGGACGGAACGGTCGTCGTGACCTGCATCGCGAGCACGCCGGGACGCATTCGCATCAGTGTCAAGGACACCGGCGAAGGATTGACGGCCGACAAAATGGCGCAGCTTTTCCAGCCGTTCAATCGGCTTGGAAAAGAGTCCGGCGGCGAGGAAGGCACCGGCATCGGCCTGATGGTGAGCAAGCGGCTGATCGAATTGATGAACGGCGAAATCGGCGTGGAAAGCACGGTCGGGGTGGGCAGTGTGTTCTGGATCGAAATGAGCATGACACCTGAGCCACAACGTGGCGCAGCCGCAGCCGAATTCACGCCTGCCCTGCGGGCGCACGTTCAAGCCGATGCGCAGGTGCGCACCCTGCTCTATGTCGAGGACAACCCGGCCAACCTCATGCTGATCGAGGAACTGATCGCGCGCCGGCCCGATATCCGTTTGCTGAGTGCGAACGACGGCAACCGCGGCATCGAAATTGCGCGTGCTTCCCAGCCGGACGTCATCCTGATGGACATCAATCTGCCTGGCATCGGCGGTATCATTGCGCTCAGAATCCTGTCTGAAGACCTGGTAACGGCGCACATTCCAGTGATCGCGCTCAGTGCCAATGCAATGCCCGGCGATATCGAGAATGGCCTGGCGGCAGGATTCTTTCGTTATCTCACCAAGCCGATCAAGGTCAACGAGTTCATGAATACGCTGGACCTGGCACTGAAATTTTCGCAAATGGCATCGGGCGACCCGGCCAAACCCGCTCCGGCAACGGCTCCGTAACGCAGGCTTTTATGCGCCAGCGCACACACATCCGTCCGCAAGACAATAATAATTCCCCTTGCTTTGGGGAGAGGTGTAGTATTTTTTTGACTTTGCGAGCTCGCGATCTCCTGTTGGCGACCCGACCACCAGCGCAGGTCCTCGCTCGAATCGTTGCACGTTTTTGACGAAAATCAACCATGTCCAAAACAGGAAACAGTTCCACCCTTGCCGGCAAGGCCCGCGGCACTGCCGAATTGCTGCGACGGGAGGCACTGCTCAAAACCGGGGCCTTGCAGCACGCGATTCTCACCAGCGCCAATTTCTCGATCATCGCCACCGACGAGAAGGGCATCATCCAGCTCTTCAATATCGGCGCCGAGCGCATGCTGGGCTACACGGCCGCCGAAGTCGTGAACAGGATAAGCCCGAGCGATATCCATGATCCGCAGGAAGTAAGCGCCCGCGCCCAGGCATTGAGCCTCGAGTTCGACATCCCTATCGCGCCGGGCTTCGAAGCCCT
>JANMYN010000771.1:0-3039 GCA_031382195.1 Betaproteobacteria bacterium | reverse complement strand
ACCAACGGCATCCAGGCGTTGGATTTGCTGGGGCGCAAGGCCGGCATGAACGACGGCGCGGCGATTCAATTGCTGGCCAGGGAAATCAGCAGGGTGGTGCGCGAGGCCTCGGCCTGCGATTCGGAGGAATTGCAACGCTGTGGAACGCTGCTCAACGATGCGCTGGACCGGGTCATGAAGGTTACGCGTAATCTTTTGTGCGTGACCGGACGCGGTGAAGTGGACCTGGGGCTGGCCAATGCGTCGGTGTATCTGGACCTCGTCGGCCATACCGTCATCGGTTGGACCTGGCTCAGGCAGGCGCTGATGGCGGTAAAGAAAGTAGGCTCGGCTCGCGGGCCGGATCGGGATTTCTATCAGGGTAAACTGCAGGCCTGCGCGTTTTTCTTTCGCTGGGAACTGTCGAAGACCCGACAATGGGCGGAGCTGCTGGACAGCCTCGATCCGACTTGCCTCGACATGGAAGTTGACTGGTTCTGATGCAAGCGAAAACGCGTGAACACGAAGGAACACGAATACCCTCGCGATAGCGTGGAGTACCCTTTTAGGAAAAGAAAGAGACGCACGAAGGAAAACCACGAATACCACGCCAAAAGGAAGCACCTCAGAGTTAACGAAATTGATATCGGCGGTTTAAGCAAATAAAGTTTTCACCCGTCTCCCGGTGTCCTTCGTGATCCTTTATGTTCTCCTTCGTGTCCCTTCGTGTTAAAAGAGGCGCACCTTTTTTGAGGAATCAGAATGAATGTCAAGAAACTGTTTGACCTTAGCGGAAAGACCGCGCTGATCACCGGCGGCTCTCGTGGGCTGGGATTGCAGATCGCCGAAGGCTTGGGCGAAATGGGTGCGAGAGTGGTCATTACCGCACGCAAGGCCGGCGAGCTGGAGGAGGCGAAAGCGCACTTGAAAGGCATGGGCATCGATGCGCTGACGCTCGTCAACGATTTGCAGAATACCGATTCAGTGCGGCCTTTGGTGGAGCAGGTCCTCAAGAGTTACGGCCAGATCGATGTTCTGGTGAATAATGCCGGCGCGGCATGGGGCGCCCCGGCAGAGGACCATCCTCTGGAAGCCTGGTACAAGATCATCAACCTGAATCTGACCGCGGTCTTCCTGATGAGCCAGACTGTCGGCAAACTCGGCATGATTCCGCGCAAATATGGCCGCATCATCAATCTCGCCTCCATCGCCGGCCTGGTCGGCACCGATCCACGCATGATGCCGACCATCGCCTACAACGCGAGCAAGGGCGGCGTCGTCAACTTCACGCGCTCGCTGGCGGTGGAATGGGCGCACTATGGCATCACGGTGAATGCCATTGCTCCTGGCGTATTCCCTTCGAAGATGTCGCAGGGGATGATCGCCAAGGCCGAGCAAGTCATCATGGACATCACACCAATGAAGCGCCTAGGCACCGACTATGATCTGAAAGGCCTGGCGGTGCTGCTTGCATCCGATGCCTCCGGCTACATCACCGGCCAGACCGTAGCCGTCGATGGCGGCGTGGTTTCGATGTAACGCGATGGCGGAGGCAAAAGCGGGGTTCTATATTCACGTGCCCTTCATCGAGCATCTTGGGATTCGGGTTCTCGAAAAAGGTGACGGCGTCGTCAGGCTGCGGCTCGATCCGCGCCCGGAGTTCGCCAACAGCTGGGGCTCGGTACATGGCGGCGCGCTGATGACGCTGCTCGATGTGGCCTTGGCCAGCGCGGGGCGTTCGCTGGACGATCAGTGCAACGGTGCGCTGACGGTGGAAGTAAAAGTGAACTTCATCGCGGCTGCAAACGGACCGGTGCTCGCCGAAGGGCGCGCCCAACGCGCGGGACGCTCGCTGATTTTCTCGGAAGGCGAATTGCGCAGCGAGGACGGCAGCCTGCTAGCCAAGGCCACCGGTACCTTCAAGCTTCTGTACCCGACTGCGGGCGAACCGGGGCGGACGGGTGTAGCCTGAATAAAACGAATCGCCCACCGCGGATACGCTACGTGCATAGCACCTCGGGTATCCGCGGTGAGAGTTATTTTGAGAGAGGGTATCCATGCCGCTTGACCCGCAAATTGAAATCATCCTTGGCCTGGCGAAGCAGGCCAACCTGCCCGAGATATGGCAGCTCACCCCAGATCAGGGGCGCGAGCAATACCTGACGCGCGTCAACAAGCTGAAGTTCAACGAGCCAATCATGCGCACCCAGGACCGGCGCCTGACCGGGCCCGGTAGCGACATTCCGATCCGCATCTACACGCCGCGCGAACTCAAGACCGGGGAGAAACTTCCGGTGTTGATGTGGTTTCACGGCGGCGGCTTCGTGATCGGTTCGCTGGAGACGCACGATTCCGTGTGCCGAATGCTGGCCAACCAGGCGGAATGCATCGTCGTGGCGGTCGACTACCGGCTCGCGCCCGAATCCAAGTTCCCCGCCGCCGTGGAAGATTGCGAGGCGGCGCTCAAATGGGTGGCACTGCACGCCGTCGAATTCGGCGGCGATGCGAGCTGCATGGCGGTCGGCGGAGACAGTGCCGGCGCGAATCTTGCCACCGTGATGGCAATCCTGGCGCGCGACGCCGCGCATCCCAAGCTGGTGTTTCAGTTACTGGTCTATCCATGCACTGCACCGGAACCGGAAACGGCGTCGCACTACAAGTTCAAGGAAGGTTATGTGCTTTCGCGCAACTCTATTACCTGGTTCTATCGCCAGTACCTGCGCAGCGGCAAGGACGTGAAGGACTTCCGTTTCGCGCCGCTGATCCTCGACGATTTGTCGGGGCTGCCTGCGGCACTGATCATCGTCGCCGGTTACGATCCGCTGCGCGATGAAGGTGTGGAATATGCGAGAAAACTGATCGAGGCCGGAAACCGAGTGCGTCTGTCCAACTACGAAGGCATGGTCCACGGTTTTTATTTGATGGGTGGCGCAGTGGATGCCGCGAGACGTGCCGTGACCGAATCGGCCGAGGCGCTGCGCGAGGCATTCGATGGGGCGCGGGGAGTCGAGCGCAAGCTGGCCAAAACGGCGTGACTACAGGAGTGAAGACATGAGCAAG
>JANMYN010000764.1:0-1522 GCA_031382195.1 Betaproteobacteria bacterium | reverse complement strand
GCGCCTCAAGGGGGAAAGAGCAAATGCCGAAGGCCAGGCCTAAGGCTTCAAGCCGCGATTCGGCCCTTTTCTCAGTACCCAGCACGCAGCACCGCTCTTTTGGTTTTTACCCAGTCCTCAGTCCTGTTTTTCCCTTGTCACTGCCTCACCACGCAGCGGCGATTGACGCAGGTCGCAACCGGTTCCGGCTTCGATATGCAGGCCCCTGCGGCCGGGCTCTTCTTCTGCTCGTCTTCCTGCACGAAGTTGTATTCGGCGATCTTCGTCTCCAGCGCTACCTTTTCCGTGGAGAGCCAGGAATAGGCGACGTACTCGAGCGGACCGCCGCAGGCGTCGATACCAAGCGCAGCAATCCGGCAGTTCACCAGGTTCGCGCACTTCGCCGGCCCGACCAGCGCCGTAATCTCCTCGCGCAGGCGGGCAAGCTTCGAGTTCTCGTCCGCAGACACGGCGCCATGTGCCACCAATCCCAGACAGATCGTCGATGCAATTCGGGCCAGCGGCTTCATGGCAACCTCCGGTGGACTGAGCGAGGCCACTATTTTACAAGGCGCGGCGGATTCGCAAGCCCGCTGTCGACGCAGCGCCTGCTTTCTGGGAAAGTACCGAACTTCGTTCAATCGCGTTTTCGACAGGTCCATGGCCCTCAAGGCAACCATTTGCAAAGCCGAGCTTCACATAGCGGACATGGAGCGCGGCTACTACCACGATCACGCCGTTACCGTGGCGCGGCATCCTTCGGAAACCGATGAACGCATGATGGTTAGGCTGCTGGCGTTCGCGCTAAACGCCGATGAGACGCTGGCATTCGGCGCCGGACTAAGCTCCGACGACGAACCAGACCTGTGGCGCAAGGATCTGACCGGCAGCATTGAAACCTGGATCGACGTCGGCCTGCCCGACGAGAAGCGCGTGCGCAAGGCCTGCGGCCGCGCCGACAAGGTGTTTGTCTACAGTTACGGCGGCCACGCCGCGCAGCTCTGGTGGCAGCAGGTCGGCGACAAGCTCGCGCGCTCGCACAAACTCACGGTCATCGATCTTCCGCAGGCAGGCACGCGGGCCCTGGCCGCGCTCGCTGCCCGCAATATGCAATTGCAAGTCACCATCCAGGACGGACAGGTGTGGGTGGCGGACGATCGCGAATCGGTGCAACTGGATCCGCAAACGATTCTGGCGTCAAAACCCGAGTGGAGCTGATACCGGTGATGACTCCGATGAGGACGCAAAGCAGGAAGAACGAGGGTTAGTAATTTGGGCAGGTCTGTAACGTGCAATAGTCGCGACTCCTTCTCACAGACAATTTTCGCTTCTTGGAAACTTTTGTCCGACGAGCGAAAGGCAAAAACCGGCCACAACCGGACCTTCATGGTTAAGCGATCACTATGCCTTTCCCGCCGGGATTCTTCTGCCATCCGAAGTAAGGCTCGGCGAACGTGGGGTGAGGGCGTATCTCCTCGTTCCGTTGGAGAAGACGGTTCAGGGGGCAGGGCGGGAGAAGTAACTCAGGTTTGCGGGCAGGTCC